>JBGPGZ010000296.1:0-5664 GCA_041484175.1 Cyclobacteriaceae bacterium
CCTGGAATTGCAATTAGCAATTTTTGTCATCTCCGACTGGTCTGTATTCACGTACATTAGCTTAAAATCAACCACCATGAATACCTCATTATACATGACCGTGCAAATCGGCTTTGCGGTTCTTACCGTTGTTTTTTACGGGTTAGGCCTGCGTGAACTAAAGCGCGGCCTCGCTGCCACCACCTTTACCGAAGACCGGAAAAAAAGAATCTTCATCCGGACCATTATCGGATTATTAGTTTGGATGACTTTTATCAGCATCCTATCGATCAATGGATTTTTCGCCAACTTCTCTTCCTTCCCGCCAAGGTTTGGCGTTGTTCTGATTGTACCCCTGGTCGTCACCATCGCCGTAACTTTCTCAAAAACATTCAAAGAGGTCCTCTGCCATATTCCGGCAGCCCATATCGTTCGATTGCAGGTCTTCCGCGTATTAGTGGAAATTCTTCTTTGGTCCTTGTTGATTCAAAACCTTCTACCCGTTCAAATGACATTCGAAGGAAGAAATTTTGACATCCTCGCCGGTCTCACAGCGCCGGTTATTGCTTACCTGGTTGCCAGAAAGAAGATCTCGAAAAACCTGATTATCCTGTGGAATATCGTCGGACTTGGGCTGCTTTTTAACATCATCGGTATCGCCGTATTGTCTTTGCCAACGCCCCTGCGGGTTTTTATGAACGAGCCGGCAAACACCATTGTCGCCAACTTCCCCTTTGTTTGGCTGCCAGGATTTTTGGTACCCTTGGCGTATGGGCTGCACTTCTTCTCGTTACGGCAATTGACATTGAAGCGGTTATGATTGTGATTTGCTATTGCTCGTTCGATATAATGAAATACATGACCACAGAATCTCTTTGGTCCATTGTGGTTCTTCGTGCCTGCGCACCGAAGTGCTTCGGCACGCACGTGTGGACTTCGTGACCTAAGAATTCAGGGTCACAAAGAACACTAAGAAGGCACAATGGACACAAAGAATTCAGGTCGCAAATCACCGTTCGCAAATCGCCAATCGCAATTCAGCACAAATTCGGAATTGTGATATGTGATTGGCGAGTTGTGAATTGTGAATTACTCGGGATCATAGCTGCCTGGCAAGTAGACGGCAAACTCGGTAAAGGAGTTTATCTCACTCTTTACTTCAACGCGTCCACCCAGAATTTCAGTCTGGATTCTGACGAGGTAGAGGCCAAGTCCTTTGCCTTCGGTGTGTTCATTAAACCGCTGATAGAGATGAAATAGTTTTTCCCGATAGGCATCAAGGTCAAGTCCAATGCCATTGTCCCGGATCTTTATGAGAAAGTAATGGTCCTCCTCGGTACAGGAAATTCGTATTTCCGGTGTTCTTTCGGCCGAACGGTACTTGATGGCGTTGTTGATCAGGTTATGGATAATGCTATTAACCATGTTCGGTATTGAAAACATTACCGATGTGAAGCCCAATTCGATATTGAATAAAATGCCGAATTGTTCAATGTCTTTCTGGTGCGATTTTTTAAGATCGTCGATGATGGTCTCCAGGTGGACAGGCTGCCTGATCTCAGAAAGCACGTTGCGAATGTCCATGATTCGGTTCAGGTCCTTGGTCGTATCATCCAATTCCAGTACCGTTTTCTTCAGCGAGTCAATGAGGGTAGCGTTCTGCCCGTCCAATGTTCTTATATCAAAAATGTTCAGCAGACCAAGGATGCGTGCAACGGGACCCCTCAGGTTGTGTGAGACGGCATGAGAGAACTGGTGCAATTCGTGATTGTACCGGATAATTTCCCGGTTGGTCTGTGACAATTCCTTATTCTTCTGCAGGACCTCGAACTCGAGTGACTTATTCTCGGTGAGAAGTGCTTCTTGCTGTATTTGGATCGTCTCTAGCGCGCGCGACAGTTGTTTTTCACTTCGATTGAGCTTATTGCGTTGCTTTACGATTTCGGCGTATTGCTTTTCAAGGTGCCCCTTTTGATCAGAGATTTGTTGGTTCTGAGCGATGATCTTTTCCAATTGACTTTGAATTTTCATGTTCTTTTCGGTCAGTTCGGAAATAAGATCCTGGTTCAGGGCCTCGTTCCTTTCATTGATCACTTTGAGAAAGATGGAACTTCCTGCAATCAACAGGAAAGCGATCATGACCCTCATGGCGGTCAGACTGTACCCCGATTCCTTCAATCCCATTTGATCGTATCCTACCTGAAACCATTCATGGATGGAATCAAAGGCCATTAAGGCGAAAAGGGACAAAGAGATTGAAACAATGATCAGAAGAAGATCTTTTAGCCTGAAAACCAGAAAGGGAATGACAACCGATGCCAATATGGAAAATCGAATACCCATATAATGCGAAGTCTGGATATCCATTCCGTGCGTCTTGTTGTAAACCGAAAAAAAGATTGCCAGGCAAGGCATTGACCAGCATAGCCACACCCGGCTGGCAACGGTAAGCCCCATCCTGTTAAACAAAATCGGCGTCAGGAACAAGAGTGGCTGAATCATGACAGGAAAAGTAATCCTCGACCAACCTTGGTTATAAACGTTGGCGAAAATGTAAATAACCGGCAGTAATGCCAGGAGCACACTGATCTGATTAATCAAGGTTAGCTCACTTCGGTCTGGTTTTGTCGTAAGGGGTGGACTTGCCGCACGGCCTACATAGGAAAGGAATGGGATCATCATCATGTTCTGTCCACTTGTTTGGCCACAATATAGCAAGACATCCATTATCCTGACATCCCTCAAATAAAATCGAGCAGAAATCTGAGTTCCAGGGAATTTTTTCAAGGCTGACAAACACATCAACTTTATTTTCATTAAACTTACAGTGTGAGTTTAACTGGCAGGAGGTAAGTCATCCAATAACAATGATAAACGCCTTGGATCATGAATACAAAACATAGAACCGCTCTGCTGATAATGGCACTGTTGACGGGGTGCCAGCCGGCAAAGGAGGTAAAAACAACGGGCAGTATTGAACGCCTTGATCCGGCGCTGGATCAAATAATCGCCCCCGATGCCAGGGTAGAGATCATTGCGGAAGGTTTTGACTGGAGCGAGGGGCCTGTGTGGTCTGCCGGCGACTCCATGCTCCTCTTTTCCGACGTACCAAAAAATACCATTTATAAATGGACCGAAAAGATGGGAACACAGGTTTACCTCACCCCTTCCGGCTACACGGGATCGATACCCCGCGGTGGTGAACCCGGCTCGAACGGGCTGCTTATCGACAAGAATGGAACGCTGATTCTTTGCCAACACGGTGATCGGAAAATAGCCTTCATGGAGGCATCGCTTAGCGACCCGAGACCCTCCTTTAAAACGTTGGCCGACAACTACCGGGGAAAGAAATTTGACAGTCCAAATGATGTTACGATCGATAGCAAGGGAAACTTGTATTTCACCGATCCTCCCTATGGACTGGTCAAGAACGAAAAAGATTCCTCAAAAGAAGCACCATACCAGGGTGTCTATAAAGTCACGCGCGCGGGAAGCGTAATCCTCCTCGTCGACACGCTGACCAGGCCTAATGGCATTGCCCTTTCCCCGGATGAGAAATACCTGTTTGTTGCCAACTCCGACGGCGCAAAAGCGCGCTGGTATCGGTATGAACTAGGTGACTCGACCGTGACTGCAGGCAAGGTATTTTACGATGCGACTGCTCACCCGGCTTCTGAAAAAGGTGGACCCGATGGCATGAAGATTGATCACAACGGGACCGTTTTTGCTACAGGCCCAGGAGGAATAATGATATTCAATCCCGAAGGCAAATTGCTGGGTCGCATAAGATTGCCAGAAGCCACGGCCAACTGTGCGCTGAACGAAGATGAAAGGACATTGTACATCACTTCGGATATGAATGTCTTGCGCCTCAAGATGAGATGAGCATGATTCTTGTTGATGTGCTTGGGTGGACCGGTTCAATCGAGATCCTGGCAGCCTTTGGTCTAAACACTTTTCAAAAGATCAAGTCGGATTCTGTCTCCTTTCAACTACTCAATTCTTCGGGGGGGATTTTTTTGATCATCTATTCGCTGGCCCATGAGGCATATCCTTTTACATTTATAAATTCGGTTTGGGTAGCCATTTCGTTAATAGCCCTGATTAGAATGCGTCTTACCAAAGCAAGTCAATGATAAAGATCACTCCCTTCACAAAACACGCCTCTGAAAAATTATTGCTTCTTCTCCTTATCCTGAAGGCGGCATCCGGTTTCGCTCAAAAACAACCCTCACTGTACTCAAGCCAGATCCAGGAATTTGACCAATACGTTGAAAAAGCCCGCAAAGAATGGCTGGTGCCGGGCATGGCGGTAGCGGTAATTAAGGACAACCAGGTCATTTTCGCCAAGGGCTACGGCGTAAAGCAATTGGGAAAAACTGATCCAGTCGACACAAAAACACTTTTTGCTTGTGCCTCTACGACCAAAGCCATGACCGCTGCCTGCGTGGGCATGCTCGTGGATGAAGGAAAAGCAAACTGGAATGACCCTGTCGTAAAATACCTTCCCGATTTTCAATTGTATGACCCATTTGTTACGCGGGAATTAAAATTGCGGGATCTGTTTATTCATGACAGTGGACTGGGCAATGCAGATTTCTTATGGACTTCCATGAATATTCCTTCGGACGAAGTCCTCAAGAAAATGAGCCTGATAAAACCGAGGTATTCAGTAAGGTCTGATTTTATCTATCAAAACATATTTTACCTGGCAGCCGGAAAAATCATTGAAAAGGTCAGCGGACAGCCCTGGGAAGAATTTATCCGGCAACGCATTTTTGGCCCCTTGGCCATGACACGCACACAGCCGATGCAGAAGTATGTCAATGACCCCAACCAGACTAAGCCGCATATGCTTGTTGATGGATCCGTGCTGATCATTGAGCACTCCAATGCCGATGCGATCGGCCCGGCGGGTTCTGTCTGGTCGTGTATTGACGACATGAGCAAGTGGGTCAGGTGCATGCTTGACAGCAGCAAGTATCCGGGTGGAAGGTTGTTGAAAACCGCTACGTGGAAGGAAATGTTTAGACCACAGGCGATCGTGCCTGCCAATGAATTTTACCCGACCATGCAACTCATCAAACCAAACTGGACAACCTATGGATTAGGTTGGTTTCAGCATGACTACAAGGGTAAAAAAGTCAATCTCCACACCGGCAGCCTGGCAGGGGCTACCGCCATTCACGCACAATTGCCTGATTCAAAATTGGGTATCTATGTATTCGGCAATTATGACCACGCGGAAGTTCGTCATGCGCTGGTCTATAAAGCCTTTGACCTCTTTGCACTGGCGGGCACGACGGACTGGAGCCGCGAATTTTTGACGCTGTATTCGAGGATCACGATGAGCAATGAAAAAACAGAGAAGGATTTTGAAGCCAGGAGGATACCTAATACTTCACCATCCGTGTTGCTTCAGGACTTTGCCGGGAAATATGCAGACCCGCTATATGGTGAACTGGAAGTAAGTTTTGCAGACAAGAAAATGATCATAGAGCTGAACCATTTCGCAAAAGCAATCCTTGAGCACTGGCATTACGACACGTTCCGCGGTTGGTATGAAAAGACCTGGCATGGCAAAGTGAACGCCCACTTTGGTCTCAATGAAGAAGGGAAGGTTTCTGGTTTGACCTTTGATGGAATGGAATTTAAGAGAGTGCATGAGTAAGCCGTTCTTCAGGC
>JBGPGZ010000297.1:0-5664 GCA_041484175.1 Cyclobacteriaceae bacterium
ATCATTCAGCGGCAGTTATTGGCGATCTTTGACCGTTATGTCGTCCCTCACGGGACTTAAACTCCATCCTTGTCCCTGTTTACCGATATCTCGTCCCTACGGGACGTTGGAGCTCAATTCACAATTGCGTTCTCCCTAATTTGCAATAATCGGAACAACTCTTTCTACCTGACACCGGATTCCGGGTGGTGATCCCTTGAGTGAAGATACTTTTTGAAGTTCGGACTGATTTGCGAATTCTGATTTGCGAACGGCGATTTGCGAATTTGCGGTTAAATCAGCATCCGAGTTTTTTAAGATGCTCCAACACGGTCCGGCGCCCAGGGAGCTGGGATCCTCAGATCTGAAAGAATTACTTGTGCGCAGTCATAAACCAACACTTTAACACTTAACCACTCCGCCCTTATAATCTATCTAGCGCCCTTCAAACAAATCCCTGCCCAAAGTGAGGGAACGAATTTTGGCGTTGGCAATAGGACGTTTCAACATCCAAAAACCACAGTCAGGATGGATGTATCGAACCCGATTTTCTCCAAGGACATTGACCGCATGTTCCAATCTTTTTGCAATGAGTTCCGGTGTTTCTATTACCGTTGATTTAATATCCACGACTCCCAGGCCGATGCCAATTTTGAGGCCTTTGAAATATTCCAATTCATCATATCCGCGATGAGCAAATTCAAGCACGACATGATCAGCATGCAGTGCGTTGATGTACGAAATAAGTTTATCCCAGGTACCTTTTTGGACAGATTGCCCTCCGTAATTACCAAAACAAAGATGTACGGCGGGCGTATTTGGCACCGCATCCAACATTACGTTGATTGCACGCGCAGCCCATTGCCACTCATCCGGCGAACCGGGAAGATTAGCTTCATCTATCTGAACAACCTCTGCATCAATTTCCGCAATTTGCTTTGCAAAGACTATTGCTAACGCTTGCGCCAGTGATGGCAGGTCTTTGTAATGATTGTCAAGCAACGTCTTGCTAAGCATGTGCGGTCCTGTGATGGTAAACTTCAAAGGCGCTTTCGTCAGTGGGCGGATTTTGCGATAGGCACTCACCAGGTCGAGCATGCCTTCATCAATAGCGCCCTCCACTACGGCTGCGGGGCGCATCCGAAAGCCCATGCCTTTTTGCCTTCCAAAGGCATCAACATCAGAACGGGTGATTTCACGCCGTACATTTCCTAACGGACGCACAAAATATTCGATCATGCCATTTGTCTCTGGATGGTTTATGTCAAAGCGATACAATTCGCCGTCAGCAATAAGATCAATCTCCGCCAATTCCTGTGTCTTCAACACCACCATCGTCGCATCTTCCAGGGCTTGTTGGCTTGGATAGGCGGCGAGCCAATCGATCATGGGATAGGAGCCCACCACGGTTGTCTTAATCATAATTGGTCTGCAGATTTGATACGTATACTTCTCATTTCCCTTTTATATAGAATGAATTGACGAGGGGCAGTATGTTGGCATCGAGCGATTCTTCTGTTTCATCTGTTGCTGCTTTTGCCAAAAGCCAATGTTCTCTGTGTTCAACGGCTCCTTTGGGAGGTAATTTAGTCAAAGGTCCAAGGGTTTCAATTTCTAGAAAGTGCCCATTGATATAGGTTTCGTTATTACATCCAAAGTCAGGATATACGCCATCGGGATTGAAATCAAATTTCTTTATCAATAACTCTCCATGAAGATAATAGGCCGTCCATCCTTGCTTATTTAATACGCCAATTTTCTGCTCCGATGTGAGTGCCGTGTCCTGGATCGCCTGGATATACCTGGCGCCCCATATCCAGCGTGGGTCATTCATTTTTGTAAACTGCCAAAGTGCCAATGGCCGGGCTGGCAATAAATAATCATCACCTTCTCCATAAGGCTCCTGCGGTACAATGGCGCGGCCACCCTGTGCAAGAACAGAAAGCGACCAGGGAGCTAACTCCACATCCCACGAATTTTGATTGATCAAGCGGTGAAGTACGCTCACTTCGTTTGTGTGAGGTGATAAAGTGATTTCCATTTGTTTTACGATACCCGTTAGCTTTTCTTTTGCTTGTGTGAGCTTAACCGAATAATCATTCACATCGAATTCAACTTTTTCATTGTCGGGGTTGTAACTGTACGGCATGGTTTCCGGGGCCAGCCACAATCGGTGGCCGCCATAAATGCGCCATTCCCCGCCGCCGGTCTTACCGCTGTGTTCCGGTACCAGGTAAAAGAAATTTTGTTTATTAATAAACCCGCATTTGATGATGCGGGGACCAATGTCCGTTGTTACGACCAGGTCCATCTCATCATTGTAAAGCCTGATGCAATTCGGCCAACCGTTATAATTTATTTTTTCATGCATGCCGATACGGATTAATCTGTTAAGAGACAAAGTGTAAAAAAAAGAACAGGAAAACCAAAGAACATGTTCATGCTTAAGGGTTGTTCCCAACGCATTACAATCCGTGATTCCCGTTAAGGTCGGAATGGGGCACTTTTTTCCTTCTTCAAACAGAAACCTCAAAGCTGTTGGAGTTTTTCAAACTGCCGGCCGCGCCATAAGCAAGAGAGCAACAGGCGCCTTTGGCGATAAAATTCCTGCGACTACAGGTGCTCCCTAATAACGACATTCTCCGATTTTATTTCATGCTAACACCATATTTGCGAATAACTTCCGGGTTCAGCTCAATACCCAATCCGGGTTTTTGGGGCACTTCCACAAACCCGTTCTTTTGAACAAAAGGGTTTGCGAGTAATTCCTTCCGGATCGAAGATTCCGTCACAGAAAATTCAAGAAATGGTGCATGAGGTATGGCGGCAATGAAATGAATGGAGGCCGCTACAAGAACGCCTGTTTTAAACGCATGAGGGACGCATAGAATATGCTGATCGGCCGCCAACGTAGCAATTTTTTTCGCTTCCGTCAATCCGCCACACCTCGACATGTCGGGCTGAATAACATCAATATGGGTTTCATTAATCAACCTGGCAAATGCCAGTCTTCCGCTTTCTTCCTCTCCGGTTGCAATCCGCATGGTGGTGGATTCGGTTAGTCTTTTGTATCCAACATAATCTTCGGCAGGCAAAGGCTCTTCCAGCCAATAAATATTTAGCTGCTCCAATACGTTCGCCACATAGATTGATTCTTTCAACCGGTATCGCTTACCAATATCGATCATAATCTCTACTTTATCGCCGGCGGCCTTTCGGGCTGTTTTGATCAGCTCAATATCGAAATGAACATCATACCCCAAAGGCCCCCAGCCAAGTTTAATGGCTGTGTAACCCTGAGAGCAATATTTCTCGACTATTTTTCTTACTTCATCGCCAGTGGCAGGCATCAACACGCTGGCATAAGCACGTACTTTATCAGCGTAACTGCCACCCAATAATTTATGAACAGGTCTTCCAACAGCCTTACCCATGATATCCCATATTGCCATATCAATACCGCTCATAGCGTGGATCACCGGGCCGGTGCGGCCATAGTAATAGGTCTTTGCCCACATGTCATTCCAGATTTGTTCGTAGTCAAACGGGTCGGCCCCCACCACGACTTCCCTCAACCCATAACAGGTCCCGTGCGACATATACGCATCTACCACGGCCTTGCCCACATACGGCGCGGTATCCACTTCACCATAGCCTGTGATTCCCTCATCCGTTTCGACCATAATAATCAAATCATCTTGTGTGCCATCCGCGGCCGGGGAAATTTCGGGCAATCGAAGTACCGTAGCAGTTACGTTTGTAATTTTCATTTCTCTATTTTGTGGTTTCTTTTGATCAGCGACAAAAGCTGCGTTTCGTAGACCGTTACCATTAACGTACTGATGATGATGATGACTCCTCCCATCACCATCGCAAGGGTGATCTTTTCATTTAGCAGAACAACTCCAAGAAGAGCAATGAAAAATGGCAACAGATAATTGCCAAGTATTGCCTGCGTAACGTCCATGCGTTTGAGTATGTTAAAAAACAAGAGCATGGATATGCCATATACAATAAAGCTTAGTTCCAGCAAACCGAAAAGAGCCGTTCTTCCCGAATGGATGATGTTGTAAAAATGCAGTGGCTCCACCCAGATCAATAAAGGAACGGAGACAACACATCCAACCAATGAACCGTACACCAATATTTCAAGCTCCGTAAAATGTTTGTCAATCAGCAACTTGCAATAGGTATTGTAAAATGCGCAGCAGCCACAGGCTGCGAGAAAAATGAGGTTGCCTGTAAAATATTGACTCACTGAGAAACTGGCCCCTTTCATATCGGGTAGGGAAGTTAACAGTACACCTGAAATTGCAATCACAAATCCTATGATTCTCACTATATTCAGTTTCTCTTTTAGCAAAACCGACGCGAAGAAGACCACCAGAACAGGGATGGTCAATGTAATAATACCTGCATTGGATGCCAGCGTTAAGGTTGAACCCACCGTATAGAGGTATTGCATTAAAAAGATACCAATCAGGCCTGGTATAATGAAATATTTTAAATCCTTCCATGTTCGCCGCTCTGACGGTTTTCTGTTCCTATTCTCCGCCCACAGAAATGGAATAAAGAGCATCGTGCTGATGATCATGGGCACAAATGCGATCGTGATCGGCCCCAGGCTGTCGCCAATCAAGCGTATCACAGGTACCTGCGTTGCCCACATGAAATTAACAGTAATGACCAACAGCATATTCCCCGTCTTACCCACCTTAATCCCACTCATACCGCATGCTTATTCTGTTAACCCTACTAAATCCTATAATCCTAATCCTGCAAATCCTATAATCCTGATCATCCTGATCCTGCTAATCCTATAAATCCTGTAATCCTGATCCTGGTCCTGCTAATCCTATAAATCCTATAATCCTGGTCCTGGTCCTGGTCGCCCGGAACCAAAACCGCCATCCACCGCATAGGCTGAGCCTGTTACAAAAGAGGCGTCGTCGCTTGCGAGGAAAATGGCAACTTGTGCGACTTCCTCCGGCTTCCCGATCCGCCAAAGGGCGTGTAGTTTTCCTGCGTCAACACGGGCCTGTGCCGGGTTTGGCTGGCTTTGAAAATAACCTTCGGCCAGGCCGGCATCAATGTATCCCGGGCAAATACAATTAACCCGAATCCCTTCATGTCCGTGATCAATCGCCATTGCCTTTGTTAGCCCGATGATCGCCGCTTTGGTTGTACAATATCCGGCGCAGGAAGGCTCGACAAAATATCCGTTAACCGAGGACATGTTTACAATATTGCCCCTGGTAATTCTTAAGTACGGAAGAAATAGTTTGGAACAAAGAAAGACGCCCCCGACATTCACCGACATTTGCGAATTCCATTCCTCAAAAGAAGTATCGGCAATCGTTTTGTTTACCTGAATGGCAGCATTGTTGACCAATGCATCGATCTTCGTGTAGGCCTTCAGCGTGGTGTCGACCAGGGCGGCTACGGAGTCCGGTTTCGAAACATCGGTGTGGCACGCAATCGCTTTTCCGCCCGCTGCTTCTATTTGTGCCGCCGTTTCCTTTGCAGCATCCAGGTTTATGTCGGCGACTACAATATAAGCGCCCTCTTTGGCAAACCCCAATGCTAGAGCTCTTCCGATTCCCGACCCCGACCCCGTTATCACAATGGAACGATTTTGTAATTTCATATAAGGCAAATGTAGTTACTTACCCTACTTTGCCTAAT
>JBGPGZ010000298.1:0-5664 GCA_041484175.1 Cyclobacteriaceae bacterium
CGTAACTTCAGGCTGATTGATTCCTTCAGTCTTTCTGCGCTCTCATGGCAAACCTTCCGGTCGGTATGCTTCACGGTTACCTCAACGAGCCTTGAAAAGGGCGGAAACAAATGTAAACGGCGGTCATTCATTTGCTCCTCAACAAATCCGCGGACATCATGGTTGACCACAAACGAAAACAACGGATGGGCCGGATTGGAGGTCTGAATAATCACTTTCCCTTTTTTTGCTCTTCGGCCCGAGCGGCCACTGACTTGCAGGATCAATTGGAAAGCTCTTTCATAGGACCGGAAATCGGGGAAGTGCATCATGCGGTCGGCATCAAAGACCCCCACCAGGCTCACCCTGTCAAAGTCAAGGCCTTTGGTGACCATTTGGGTTCCCACCAGGATGTCCGTTGCGCCGCTTTCAAATCCTTCGATGATCGTTTCATAACCAGACCGGGTGCGTGTCGTATCCAGGTCCATCCGTTGAACAGCCGCCTCCGGGAAATAGAGTTTCAGCTCTTCTTCCAGCTTTTCTGTGCCATATCCCCGCGTCTTGATCCGTTTGGAAGAACACGTAGGGCATTGGTTTGGCAGGTCTTCGCGATAGCCGCAATAGTGACAAATCATCGCATGACGATATTGATGATAGGTCAAGCTCACCGCGCAGTTGATGCACTTGGGAATCCAGTTGCAGTCCTGGCATTGGATCATGGGGGAGTACCCCCGCCGGTTTTGAAAGAGAATAACTTGCTCTTGATGGGAAATGGCCTCCCTTATTTCATTCAGAAGCAGCGACGTAAATTCTCCTTTGTTGGTTTTGCGTTTTTTTTCTTGCAGGACGTCGGCAAAAAGAATATCCGGCAGCTTTGCTTCCCCAAACCGATCGGCCAGTACGACAAGTCCATAGTGACCCTGCGAAGTTTGATAGAAAGACTCGATCGACGGGGTAGCGCTGCCCAATAAGACTTTGGCATGGTGGTGCCGGGCCATCACCATGGCCACGTCGCGGGCGTGGTACCGTGGAGCGGGGTCGTGCTGCTTGTAGGATGAATCGTGTTCTTCATCAACGATAATGAGCCCCAGGTTATCAAATGGTAAAAAGACCGAAGATCGCACCCCCACCACAAATTTGAATTTCCCGTTCAATACGCCATTCCAGACCTCCACCCGTTCGTTGTCGGAAAACTTGGAATGATATACTCCCATTTGCGATCCAATGATCTTTTTCAGCCGTTGCACGATTTGGGTCGTCAACGCAATCTCGGGAAGCAGGTAGAGCACCTGTGATCCTCCCTCCAGCGCTTTTCGTATCAGGTCGACGTAGATCTCCGTCTTACCGCTGCCGGTTACACCGTGGAGAAGCGCTACGCCTTGCCTTTCAAAACAGGAGAGTATATCGTTGCGCACTTGCTCCTGTCTTTCGCTCAACAACACCGGATGATCACCGTCCTGGATGGCAAAGCCAAAGCGGGGAACGACGATCTCAAACTCTTCGAAAACCTTGTTCTTGATAAGCGTCTGGAGGGAAGACCCGGAAATATCTTCTTTGATCAGCGCGGATTTGATAATTCCTTTTGCGTTGAGATGGGGATGAGCAAAAACGGGTATTTCCTGCAAATATCTCAACACCACCGCTTCCTGTTTGGGTTTGTCTGCGAGGTCTTCGAAAAGGGCTTCCAGCTTTTTCTTTTCCGTGAATAACTCCGCCAACCGGATGTGCTTCTCAGTTTTGGGTCTGTATTTTTCCTTCACTTCTTCAAAGAGAATGATCGCTCCTTTGGAAGAAAGGGATTTGAGAAGGCTATATATGTTTTTCGCACCCAGTAACTGGGCGATCGCCGTGTAACCGAGTGAATCGGTTTGAAGCCGTTGGAGAAGGAGCTGCTCCTTTTCAGAAAAATCCCAATCGGAATTATCCGGATCAAAGGAAGGATTCAGCTGCACCATCGATTCGCTGGAGAGTTTCAATCCCGATGGCAGTGCGGCATTGAATACCTCGCCCAGGGTGCACATATAATAATCCGCAATCCACTCATAGAGTTTGAATTGCTGGGGATACACAACTTCCGATTCGTCAAGCAGTTCCAGGATGTATTTGGCTTCGTACTCTTTGGGGGGTTGGTCGTGAATGTTGGCGATGACTCCCGTGAGAATTTTCTTGTGCCCAAACTGTACGATGGCACGCTGGCCGACCTTGATTGTGTCATGGAGCGCCGCCGGGACTCGGTAGGTGAAGAACTTGGGAATGGGTACGGGCAACACCAACTCGGCAAAGAGGGTATTTGTCCCGGAAGAAGTATTTTCAAAGAGTTCCAAATTGCAATTGTTTCAGGGCTTCCGCTGCGGATTCGGTGGGGAGCTTGCATGTTTTATCAAAGCAAACAAAAATCCGGGTCTTCTCATCGGTGGTCTCCCGTCCTTCAAAGAGTGGCAGTTCGCTTTTGCCCGTGGTGCCCATCATCAGGGCAAATGGTAAAAAGTGCCTCGCCAGTTCCGTTCTTGTCCGCCCGGCGTCGGGGCCGGCGATCACAACCTCCGCCATCCCCTGGGTCATTTCAGCAAGAAGGATTCCCCAATTTGACAGGTAACCGGGTTCTGACTGAATCACGGAGTTAAGGTGAGCAACCATCGCGATCGCTTTTTGCTTCATGCTTCCCTGGTCCATGATGATACCCAAATGGTAAAGATTCCGGGCGATCATTGAATTGGATGAGGGGATCACATTATCAAAAACTTCCTTTTTGCGGGCAATCAGTTGCTCTGCCTGGTTACTTGAAAAATAAAAATACCCTTCCTGCTCGTCCAGGAAATGAGCTATCGTGTAATTGATCCAATGCACGGCATGATGAAGATAGTCTTCTTTGAACGTGCTTTGGTAAAGGCAAATATAAGCCTCCGTGAGAAAGGCATAATCTTCCAGGAAGCCTTCCGTTGCCGAGCGCCTATTTTTGAATGATCGGTAAACTTTTCCTTCGCAGACGAGATTTGTTTCGATAAAATTCATATTTGCCACCGCCATGTCAAGAAACTTTTCTTCACCAAATGCCTTATAGGCATCCGTCAACCCCCGGATCATCATGGCGTTCCATCCCGTCAAAACTTTGTCATCCAACCCGGGTCGGATGCGTTTGCTTCGGGCAACCAGGAGTTTTTCCTTGGCTGTCTTTACCCTATCGGTGATTTCTTCGGTTGCAGCCCGCAATAAAATGTTTCTCCCATGTTCCCAGTTTCCATCCTTCGTGACCCGGGCATAGGCTGCGAAGCTTTCGGTTTGATCATCCAATACTTCCCGGAGTTCGTCGTACGTCCAGGTATAATATTTTCCTTCCTCTCCTTCGGAGTCCGCATCGAGTGCTGAATAAAAACCGCCATCCGGGTTGGTCATTTCTCTTTCAAGCCAACCAACGGTTTCATAAACAATTGCTTTAAAGATCGGATTACGGGTAACGGCAAAGGCTTCAGCGTACAAGCTGATCAATTGTGCATTGTCATAAAGCATTTTTTCAAAATGAGGTGCAAACCATTCTCCATCGACGGAGTATCGCGCGAAGCCACCGCCCAGTTGATCGTAAAGTCCCCCTTCGGCCATCCGCGTCAGCGTGAGGGTTACCATGTTCAGCGGTTCTGCTTTATTTGTAATAGCGTGGTAACGCAGCAGCAGCATCCAGATCGTAGGCATGACGAACTTGGGGGCTTTTTCGATTCCACCCCAACGCTGGTCAAATCTGCTTTCCAGGATGTGGAACATTTTTTCGAGACCGGCAATACTGAATCCCGCTTCGTCCTGATTGTTGGCAAATCGCTGCAGATCGCTGACACCGAGGTGCTGACTGATTTCGTGTGCAGAGGTATCTATCTCCTTTCGCTTTTGCTGATAGGCCTTGCTGATTTGCATCAGCAGGTGCCCCCAGTTGCCGGGAGGAAAATAAGTGCCGCCATAAAACGGCTTTTGATCGGGCGTAAGAAAAACATTCAAGGGCCAGCCTCCATTCACTCCCATGGCCTGGACAGCCTCCATGTACACCTGGTCGATGTCGGGTCGCTCTTCGCGATCGACTTTGATGCATACGAAATGTTCATTCATGATCTGCGCAATGTCCGGGGTCTCAAACGATTCACGTTCCATCACATGGCACCAATGACAGGAAGAGTAACCAATACTGACGAGGATGGGCTTGTCTTCCTGCCGTGCCCTCGCTAATGCCTCCGTCCCCCATTCAAACCAATCCACCGGATTGTTGGCATGTTGCAAAAGATAGGGGCTGGTGGCGCGTATGAGTCTGTTGGGCTTTACGTTTTTTGGGTCCATCGTCAGAGGGCCTTGGGAAGTTGGGACTTGATTTGTTCTATTTCTTCTTCAACAGGAATGAGCGCCTTTAGTTCCTCCAATTTCTGAAGGGTTTCACGAAGGAATCGTTCATGCGCAGGGCTTTCGGGATGAAACGGCCGATGCTTGAGTGCATCTGAAAGGTCCTGCCACCGTTTTAGAAGTACTTTGACCGACGGATTGAAATACCGCGATGAAAACTTTCCCCAGATGTAATCGATGGCTTCGGGCGAGGGATGGATCATGTCCGCTGCATAGAACCGGTAGTCGCGCAGGTCATCCATCATGATCTCATAGGCCGGGAAGTATTCAACATCCGGGTAGTGCTCCTGGATGGTATGGCACGCGTAACGCAAAATCGATTTGCTAAGGCTATTACCCTCGAGGGTATCTTTGATATGACGAACCGGGCTGACGGTAAGAATGATCTGCATATCCGGTCTTAGTGTTCTTAATTTTTGAAAGAGGAGCCCGAAGGATTCTCTGATTTTTTCCGGCGTCAGGATCCGCATGGTAAAATTTCCGGATGGTAATTTATGACAATTGGCAACGGCTTCACCCGTGTCCTTTCGCTCAAAAACGCGCGCTGTTCCATAGGTGATCATGAGAATTTTGGTGTCTTTCAAAAAATGATGGGCTGCCCCGATGGCATTGCTGATTTTCTTTTCTGTTTCTCCTTTGGACGAACCCGACAGGCTCGAATGAAACTCATAGTTGTTCCAGATGCCCGCATTTTCAACATAGGTGGAGGGCATTGGCAATTCGTTGTGGAGGGCAAACAATAAGGCCTTATGGATGGATAGCGGGTTGTAAACGACACCCAAAAGATTGGCGGATACGATAAATTTATTTTCAATCAATCGGCGACCGACCGAATCTGCAAAGCAAGAACCGATCGTAAATACCGGCGTGCCAGTTGTTATCTGAATCGGAGAAGGATTTACCGATAGTTCAGTGCGAAAGCTTTTCATTGATATAATTTAGTCAACAGGTCTTTTCAGCTTTTATCAGCGCCTGCCGTTCCGCGCCAAGGCAACAACGTGAGTTCATCTGCCCCGACGCGTCGGCGGTCGGGGCAGCCTTTTATCTTTGCCACGCGCATGTCGCTGCAGGCAGCGACGTGTGCGTGGCAAAGCTATTGATGGCGCGCCTGCAGACCTGGAGGACGCTACTGCTCTATCCTTCACGCCAAATTGCACGCACATAGATCTGGGCGCGAGGCACTTTGTTGCAAGCTCATTTCCTGGGCTAATAAAATTACCGGTTCCTCCTTGATTGACAACGCGGATTTCTCTAAAAACTCGATACTACGGCATGCCGGGTGGTGTGTCAAATACACACTCCCGCCTC
>JBGPGZ010000299.1:0-5662 GCA_041484175.1 Cyclobacteriaceae bacterium
CCACAGCAACCGGTCAAAGTATGGGCGGTAGACCCATTTCCTTTGACCCCTATTTTGAATACAATATTAATTTCACATTTCCGTCTCTTGTGATAAGTCAAAAAACCCAGTCAAATGAAAAAAATACTTATTACCGGAGCCAGTGATGGCATCGGGCTGGAAATAGCAAGACTTCTTGCGAAGGAAGGAAACCAGCTCTTGTTGGTGGCGCGCGATAAAGTAAAGCTTGAAGCGGCAATTCAAAATCTCCCCGGAAAAGAACACCGGTATCTTGTAGCTGATTTATCCAAAAAAGATGATGCGCACGTGATTGCAGACCAGATCACCCAAAATCACTATGATGTCCTGATTAACAATGCCGGAGTGGGGATGTATGGACGTTTTGAGGAAATGCCATTGAGCCAGCAGGTAAATATGATCAACTTGAATATCATTGGCCTGACGCTATTGTCTTATGCCTATATTAAAAATGCCAAAAAAGGTGATTCTTTGGTGAATGTCGCTTCTTTTTTAGGCACCACCTCGTATCCGGGTGCAGCAGTCTACTCAGCGACCAAAGCTTATGTTACAAACTTCAGCGAAGCGTTGTGGTGGGAAAACAAGGGCAGGGGAGTATATGTTTTGGGATTTTGTCCGGGCGTTACCCATACGAACTTTCACAAAACGTCCGGGGGTTCTCAAGATTTATTTCCCAAGTTTATAACCCAAACCCCGGTCCAGGTCGCAGAGGAATTAATTTATTCTTTAAATAAAAGAACAAAACCCAAAGCCGTTTCCGGGGCCACGAACCGGTTCATGTTGTTTTTCCAGCGGTTTTTGAGTCGCAAAATGGTGGTGAATATGATGGGGGGCTTTTCACCCATCGGAGTAAGGAGTTAAGAAGTTAAGAAGTAAGAAGTTGAGAAGTAATGATATTAAATTGACAATGACCTATGACCTGATCACCGATTACCGAATACCGATCACCGATTCACCGATTACCGATCACCGATTACCGATCACCGATCACCGGTTTCACCAACTCCCGGTGACCCACCCAGGTAAATCGTTTGGTCACATATTCAGGGTTGGTAAATGAGGCATTGCCTGAAGGATTGCCGCCGGTCACGTGAAAATCGGAGAACGCTGCATTTTGATTCATGTATATGCCACCCGTGAGATTAAAGGAAACTGGTGTGGCGGCCAATCCCATCGCGTCGGCAATTTTCTCTCTTACAACCGGGTCCGTTGTATAGGCACCGCAAGATATTGCTCCGTGTCGCATTGCCATTTCCTGGGCCAGCTGTATGGACTCGTCCGTATTCTTAGTTTTGATAAGAAGGGCAATAGGTCCGAAAAGTTCTTTGCCAAACACTTCTTTTTTGGATGCATCGACTTCCACCACGACAGGAGTCGCCACGCGTGCATTTTTGAACAAGGGGTTTTCAAATTTGCGTGACTTTAACCATACCTTCCCGGGAAGCTTTTCAGCCGCGGCCACCCGCTCACTGGTATTTTTATTTTGAACTGCTCCAAGCACAAAAGGCCCCGCTTTGGGATTGTCAACGAGACTGTTTATGTTGTCCACGAACTTTTGTGCAAATTGATCAAATGATACAAGGCCCTTGGGACTATTTATTCCACCTTCCGGGATATAAAAGTTTTGAGGAGCCGTGCACATCTGCCCGCTATAAAGATTAAGGGAAAAGGCAAGATTGGCGACGGTCTTATCGATATCTTCTGCCGAATCGAGGATTACCGAATTCACCCCGGTCTTTTCGGTAAAAACCGTTTTTCCAGGAAGCGCTTCGAGGTAGCTCCCAAATGCCGAGTTGCCTGTAAAGTCAATCACTTTTACATCGGAATGCTCTGCCAAATCTTTGGTGATCATCTTGTCAAATGTATCGGCAGCCAGTTGGCAAATGTTTGGATCAAGATCATTCTCCTTTAGGACGCGCTGAATTTCCGCTACAACGATCGCTATGGGCAGAATAGCGCCGGGATGCGGCTTTACAATGACCGGATTGCCTGTCATTAAACTCCCATAGATCCCGGTAACGGAATTCCATGTCGGGAAGGTGGAGCAACCGATCACGACAGAGATGCCCTTGGGTACGGCGCGCCATTCTTTGTTCAACTGGATGTTAAACTTGCCCATCGGTTTGTCCCACAAGACGCCGGATGGATAACGCTGTAACTCTTCATATCCTGCCGCAATAGCTTCCAGGGCTCTGTCCGCCGCATGGGGGCCGGATGCCTGAAAGGCCATCATATAACCCTGGCCTGTGGTGTGCATGGTTGAATAGGCGATCTCAAAGAATCTTGCCTTTATGCGCTCCAAAGACTCCACCAGAACGCCGGCGCGCTCCCGGGCACTGACCTTTCGCCACTGGTGAAAAGACTTCCCCGCGCGATCTATCAGGGTCGGTACTGCAAAAATGGGGTACAGGATTTTCAATGGCTCTTGTAAGTAGGGCGATTCTTCCTGGCCGGCCCAGCCTTCCGGATTTTCTTGCCTGAGATCCTCAAATTTTTTGCCCAACAAGGACTTGAAATTTTTTTGCCCATCGGCATCCGCCGTTTCGCCGTAGATCGACGGGGCGGGATGTTCCGGAAAGGCGGCATAAAAAGTACGCGCATGCAATGCCTCAATGGCTTTGTTGATGGTGGATTGATGCTTTTCAAAGAGGCTCATATCAAAAATTTAGTTTCCGGATGTTTACAAAGTAAAGATATCATTCCACAAAGGAATTAAGAAGATCAAAATTGTGTCTCCTTGGCAAAAATGAATCATGCCACCAACAAAAATCTAAATTGTGTTATTGCTTTGAGCCGAATACTTTCTTTAACAGATCGGTTGTCCTGGCTACCGGATTGTCACGAATATTCTTTTCCTCTTTTGCAATCATGGTAAATAGACCCTGGATAGCTAGGTCGGTCGCATAATTGTTCAGATCAGGATTGACTTTATCGACAAACGGAATCTTGTTATAAGTATTCACCAAGTCTCCATAATATTTGGTTGCGCTCACTTTATCAAGGGAATTTTGAATAACAGGGCTGAATTTCGTTTTCAGTCGACCCGAGGTTGTCTTCTTCAGGTATACTGTCGCGGCGTCCGGCTGTCCTTTCAATAAACTCCAGGCATCTTCAATTGACATTTGCTTTATCGCGTCAATGAAAATCGGTTTGGCTTCCTTGGCGGCGTCTTCTGCTCCCCTGTTGAGCGTCAATACAAACTGGTCGACTTGATTCCCCATTCCGATCTGGCGAAGTTTGTCCTCCACTTTCTTAACATCCGGAGGAAACGGAATTTTGATTTCAAGATTCTTGAAATAGCCATCCGACTGCGATGCCAAATCAGCGCCTTTGGAGATTCCGCTGATCAATGCTTCCTTTAAGCCGTCCCCGATTTCGGACGTTGTTAAAGGCTGCTCGGCACTCAACGCTTTGTCGACGGAGGAGACAGCCTGGTTAATTTGCGTAGCCGTACACCCTGCCAGCGCCATCAATACAACAATGAAAGATCGTTTCATATAGTTGAGATTTTCAGGGCGAAGTTAGGGAAATCATCAACCATCTTTGACATTCTGCTCTAAATTCTATTTCATCTTTCAAAATTTGGAGACGGGACGGGCTTGAGGTAGATTTAAGCGCCAAATTCAAAAATCATGAAGAAAATCCTTGCCGAACTGATCACCATTGGCGATGAAATTCTGTACGGGCAAATTGCGGATACGAACTCCCGGTGGATGAGTGTGGAACTTGATCAGGCGGGCATCAAGGTCATCAGAAAAACATCCGTGGGTGACCAGGAAGAGGAGATCCTCATTGCTTTTGCCGAGGCTGAAAAACGGGCCGATATTATTCTTATCACCGGGGGGCTTGGACCTACCAGCGACGATCTGACAAAACCCTGTCTGGCAAAATACTTTGACTGCGAACTCAAAATCCATGATGAGGCACTTGCGGAATTGACTGAATTTTTTGCAAGCCGGGGGCGCGAACTTACCGACCTGAACCGCCAACAGGCAGCATTGCCTGTTTGCTGTACTAAAATAACAAACCCGATCGGTACTGCGGCCGGGATGTGGTTTGAAAAAAAAGGAAAAATATTTGTTTCCATGCCAGGGGTACCGCACGAGATGAAAAGGATGATGACCGGTGCAGTGATCCCTAAACTACTGCAAACTTTCAGGGTGCCAGCCATTGTACATCAAATAGTCCGCACCGCAGGCATCGGTGAATCTTTTCTGGCTGAGAAAATCTCACGATGGGAAAAGTCATTGCCGGCGCACATCAAGTTGGCGTATTTGCCGGGATTGGGAGAAGTCAAACTCCGCTTGACAGCCATTGGAGAAAATCAAGTTGCCTTAAAAAATGAAATCGCCGTCCTGGTAGAAAATCTAAAGCCGCTTGCGGGGGATTATATCTATAGTCTCAGTGATAAAAATCTCGAAGAGGTCATCGGAAAACTGTTGAAGGGAAAAAATCTTACCCTGGCAGTCGCGGAAAGTTGTACAGGTGGCTACGTATCGCACTTGATCACAAGCGTGCCGGGAAGTTCGGATTATTTTTTGGGCAGCATCATTCCATATGCTTACGAAATCAAAATGAGGCAGTTGGGCGTAAAGCCCGAAACGTTGGAATTAAATGGCGCGGTGAGCGAGCCGACGATCATTGAAATGGCGAACCTGGTAAGGGCCAAATTCAATACCGACATCGGCGTAGCAACGAGTGGTATTGCGGGACCGGGGGGAGCTACTCCGGAAAAGCCGGTTGGAACAATATGGATCGCCTATTCAGACAAACATCACACGGTGACCAAAAAACTTCAACTCAGCAAGGACCGGATGATCAATATCCAGCTAGCCTCCACAGCTGTGTTGAATTTGATTCGGCTAAGCATGCCAGACCGCTGAGACCACTGATAGCGCTGATAACACTGATAGCGCTGAAAAGGGCAGATTCTAAGTATTCCCTCGGCAAACCGGAGCGGCACGGGTAGATAAAGTCGGGTGCAACGGCGACTAGGATTGAGCAATATTTTTCTTGGTGCGCTTTGTGCAACCTTTGTGTGCTTTGTGCCTGCCCACCGAGGTGCTTCGGCACACAGGTGTGGTCCTGCATTTTTTCCGAGGTGGTGACGCAATCTGATAATCGCTACGATTTTACGGTCAAGGTATCTCCTGAAACAGAAACGGAATAACTCGGCAGGGGTAGAGCAATTGGTTTGCTTATGCTGGTTCAAGTTCACGCAAAGAACGCAAAAGGAAAGCGCAAAGGGCGCCATGCTAAGGAAGAATATAGGATTTTGCGGTCTTTGCGTCCTTCATTTTGCGGCCTTTGCGTGAAATGTATTTCTGTTGAATACTGTACCCGGTTGCAATTGTTAGCGTGTAGTATTAAAAATACTAACTTTACATTTCCAAACATTCAACGTATGGCCCAGGTAGAATTGATCATGCCCAAAATGGGCGAAAGCATTATGGAAGCCACGATTTTGAGCTGGCTCAAAAGGCCGGGTGACAAAATCGAACAGGATGAATCTGTCCTCGAGGTGGCCACTGACAAAGTGGACACCGAAGTGCCCTCAACCCATGCGGGCGTATTGAAGGAAATCCTGGCTAAAGTTGGCGAGGTCGTAAAGGTAGGATCACCCATTGCCATTATATCTACCGAG
>JBGPGZ010000300.1:0-5611 GCA_041484175.1 Cyclobacteriaceae bacterium
AGTTAAAGCGCGCCAAACTGATTTCTTCCGACTCCGAAATAGCCGCATCTTTTATGTCCACCATGGGCACCAGGTAAAGCTTCTGGCGGTGTTGGTTAAGTGCCGTGTTGATCATGATGCGGGTCATCCAGGTATCCAATCTAGATTCACTCCGGAATCCCTTCATATTGGCAAAGACTTTAACAAATCCCTCCTGAAGAGTGTCTTCCGCCTCGGGCGTCGAGTGTGCATAGCGAAGACAAATGGCCATCATTTTCCGGCAATACTGTTCATACAAAGCCTTTTGCATGGCCCTGTCCCCTTCGGCACAGCCTTTGATAAGCTCTTGTTCGCTGAGCATGAACCCAATCTAATGCTTGGACACTCGTTTGAAACAATAGGTTGGAATGCAATTTTGTAAAAATTTATCGATTAGTTTTGAATCCATGAGACGGTTGCTTTTTTGCCTGATGAATGCCGTAGTCGTGAATGCCTTTTGCCAAAAAACCCTGCTTTTTGAGGATAAAGCATATGAACAACAGATCAAGACCATTCAACTTTACCCCGACCGGGGCACACGTCAGGACAATTTGTATGCCGCTGCCGCGCCGTTAAGTCAACTGAATCTGGTACTTGAATTTGATGACCTCCAGGCCAATCGCAATAACTATTACGCACGGTTGATTCATTGCAATTACGACTGGACAAAGTCAAACCTGATGGACCTTGACTTCCTGCACGATTACAATGAATTTCCAATTAATGATTACGCGTTTTCAAGCGGTACACATGTTCCCTATCTCCACTATCGATTCCCAATTCCACCCGTTAAAATTCCTGGTAATTATTTGGTGATGGTGTATCGCGACGGTGACAAGACCGATCTGATCCTCACGCGGCGATTTATGACATTTGTGGATGTTGCCAGCCTGGTTCAGGATGATCATTTTTCAGGCACAGGCGTGTCGCGGTCAACCAATCAACAACTTAATTTCACCGTTGACTACAGCCGAATTGAAGTCATGAACCCGCTGGAAAGCATGCACGTCGTAATCCGTCAAAACCAGCGCTGGGACAACGCCAAACTCGATGTCAAGCCCAGTTTCATACGGGATAGTCAAAGTCAACTGGAGTACCACTTTTTTGATCAGGACAAGTTTTTCAATGGAGGAAATGAATTCCGGTTTGTTGACTTTCGCTCGCTCAATTTTCCGGGGCAGAACACGGGTAAACTTGACCGCTCGGTTAAGCCATTTCAACTTTCAGTTCAGGAGGATATGCCAAGGACGGATCAGGCGTATGCACAATACAACGACTTTAATGGCAATTACCTGATTGACAACCAGGACTATGGAGAGCCCAAAACCAGTTCCAATTATGTTCAGGTGACATTTGCACTGAATCCCCTCAAGCCAATCGGCGCTCCCGTCTATGTGATCGGCGCGTTTAATAATTGGGAACGCAATACGGAGAACCTGATGAAGTACTACCCGGAAAAGGCGGCTTATGAAGTTACGATGCTGCTAAAACAGGGGCTTTACAATTATCAATACGCAGTTGACTCGGCTACCTTACCGGCGAACTATTTTGAGGGTGGTCACTTTGAAACAGAAAATATCTACGAGGTGATGGTTTACAACCATTCCTTTCAGCCCAATGCCGATGCGCTGATCGGTTACTTTGTTATTCCGGTAAATCCGCGTTAGCGTAATTCATCTCTAAATTACTGGCCTTGTTGGCACCATTATGGTTGGCAACATCCAGCATACCAAAGCCCTTGTGGGAGAAATGTCCCAATCCGTGTTCATAAACAAACTGCTGGACAGGTTGGGGCGCATAGAGTGTGAATGGAAATGTATATCCCCTCACTTCGTACTTGACGTCCAGGTCATAAAGAGGATAAATCCGCGCAAATTTCTTGTGAGAAGACTGGATTCGCTCGATATAGTCTTTATCCGGCACCACCTGGAATTTGTAATACTGTGCCAGTGCTTCCGGAGGAAACTTTCCGCTGCGCTCCATCCGGGCAATGGTGGAGTCGTAGAGCAAGTCCGAGAACTCATCGCTCTCCGGAGAAATAAAGCGCTTGCCGCTTTCGTCGTTGAAGGAAGCCGGCACCAGCACGATCGGTGAAATGCAAAGAAATTTTACAGAATCACCAATGGTCACAGGGTCTTCATTCTCCACCGCCTCGGGTACCAATTGCAGACTGCCGATCAGCAATTCCTTTTGTTCAAAAAGGACCCCTAAAAAGTAATCCAGGAAACTCTTATCCGAAGCAGAGAATACCAGGGTGACCCGGGAAGAATAGAAATGGAGCCCTTTGCGGCTGATCTTTATCTGTCCTTTTAACCCGGAAAAGTTGTATTGTATATAAGAGGCGAACTCACTCTTGCCACCCAGCATAACCAGGCCTTTGATGGTTTGGGCCAGCAGGAACTGGTGGTGAAACGGTACGTGTGCACCCCGGTTTTTTAACGCAAAGACGATCCTGATTCTCAAGGCTAAACTCTTATTGGGGTAAAAAATTCCCTTGGATTGACCCCGGCTGAAAACTTAATTTTGGGATAGCTAAGTTACTAAAAATCAGGAAAGTTGGCAGCCTTCATGGAAGGAATATTTTAGCATTAAAATCCACCAAAGACGCAAAAATCTATACGTTGAAGCGGAAATGCATAATATCGCCGTCATCTACGGTATAATCCTTCCCTTCGACCGCCAGTTTTCCCGCATCACGGCATCCCGCCTCGGTTTTATATCTCTGATAATCAGCTAATTTGATAACTTCAGCTCTAATAAAACCTTTCTCAAAGTCGGTGTGGATAACTCCTGCAGCCTGAGGAGCTTTCCAGCCCCTGTGAATGGTCCATGCCCGCACTTCTTTCTCCCCCGCCGTGAAATAGGTAATCAAGTCAAGCAAGTGATAGGACGCCCCGATCAGTTTGTTCAGACCGGATTCCTTCAATCCGTATTCTGCCAGGAAAGCCTGGCGGTCGTTCTCGCTATCCAGTTCTGCAATTTGTGCCTCGATCGCTGCAGAAACCATCACGACTTCTGCACCATCATCTTTCACCAGGCTCTTCAAGGATTCAACATACTTGTTTCCGGTGTGAATTGACTCTTCATTCACGTTCGCAACATAAATCACGGGTTTGTCGGTCAACAACTGTAAATCTTCGATGGCCTTTTTATCTTCGGGATTGGACTTGACAGCGCGTGCATTTTTCCCCGCTACCAACGCATCCCTGTAAGACTGCAAAACGGCCAATTCCTTCTTCGCTTTGACATCGCCGCTCTTGGCGGATCTTTCTACTTTGTTGATTTTCTTCTCCACCGAATCCAGGTCCTTCAGTTGAAGCTCTATGTCGATTATTTCTTTGTCGGAAACTGGGTCCACCCTGCCACCGACGTGGATAATGTTGTCATCGTCAAAACACCTGACCACATGGGCAATGGCATCCACTTCCCTGATGTTGGCAAGGAATTGATTTCCCAGGCCCTCCCCTTTACTCGCGCCTTTCACCAAACCGGCGATGTCTACAAACTCAAACGTCGTAGGAATTACTTTCTGCGGATGCACAAGGTCCTCGAGAATTCTCAATCGCTTGTCCGGAACGGAAATCACCCCTACGTTGGGTTCAATCGTACAAAAAGGAAAATTGGCTGCCTCTGCCTTGTTATTGGAGAGTGCGTTGAACAAGGTCGATTTCCCAACATTCGGTAACCCGACGATTCCACATTTAAGTCCCATTGACTGCTTATAATTAAACCCGATATGATCAAAAACGGGTGCAAATATAATTGTTCATGGGAGAATACCGTTAATGAATACACTGATGATAATGGACAGTAATTGACGGGGTCGACCAATGGCCGGGTTATTGTGATAATTCGGCCTTGGTAATTCGGCCTTGGTCACAAGGCCTTAGTCATTGAAAGAAAACACAAAGTAAGACCCAAAGAAAAAAACAAAGAAAGACCCCCGGATTGCGCCAGGGGTCATCCCGCTTAGGTTTAGGTTGTGGTTCTCAGTCCCACTTGAGTTCAGTGTTGACCGTTGCGGTCTTTACTTCAGCCGTTTCTTCGTGTTCTTCACGGGGATGATCAAATTGTGAAAAATCTACCCCTGGCATCAATTCATTCTTCACATGATTAACGGTGTTGTTTAAGGCTTCCTGAAACTTATTAAAATCCTCCTTGTAAAGGAAAATTTTGTGTTTTTCATAGGTAAAGCCCTCATCGTCCTTGTTATACCTCTTTTTGCTCTCCGTGATGGTGAGGTAATAATCATTGGAGCGGGTAGACTTTACGTCAAAAAAGTAGGTGCGTTTACCCGCTTTCACTTTTTCCGAGAATATTTCATCCCGGCCATTCGTCTTGTTCTCTTCCACAGGTATTTGATTTTAGGTTTGGGGGTAGTTTTGGTTGAATCGAAGATAATAGTTTAAAAATATATTGCAAACTCGGTCCAATATATTTCGTGCTTTAAGCGTTACTTTTGATTTAAACTGGCTCAAATAATCATAAATCCTCATTTCAGCAAGCGTGGCCAACCTAAACGACGATGAAATCAAACAATCCGGGGGACTGGAACTGCTGGCTAAACAGTTGGTCGAAGGCTTTATTACCGGGCTTCATAAATCCCCCTACCACGGGTTTTCGGTAGAGTTTGCTGAGCACCGACTTTACAACGAGGGGCAAAGTACCCGTCATATCGACTGGAAGGTCTTTGCCCGCACCGACCGTTTGTACACCAAGCAATATGAAGAAGAGACCAATCTTCGTTGCCTGATTGTGTTGGACTGTTCACCTTCCATGTTCTATCCCCAGGATAGCCTGGCCAAATTCAGGTTTAGCCTCTATTCCGCCTCCGCCATCGCCTATTTGTTGCACAGGCAGCGCGACGCAGTGGGACTTTGTCTTTTCTCCGATAAGATTGAAGAGTATACGCCCATCAAATCAACTGCCTCGCACCTCGATAAGGTTTTTGCTAT
This sequence comes from Cyclobacteriaceae bacterium, assembly GCA_041484175.1. Taxonomy (GTDB): domain Bacteria; phylum Bacteroidota; class Bacteroidia; order Cytophagales; family Cyclobacteriaceae; genus ELB16-189. Next base: position 4,974 of record JBGPGZ010000300.1, read on the forward strand.
CCTTGAAAATACAATACAGCAAGGAAGCAAGAAGCTCAAATCAACGAACGTCGCCGATGTGTTGCATGAGATCGCTGAGAAAACGCACCGGAGGTCCCTGGTGGTCATTTTTAGCGATATGTTCGACGGCAATGAAGACCCGACAGAATTGTTCAAGGCGCTGCAGCACCTCAAACACAACAAGCACGAGGTATTGCTCTTTCATGTCAGCGACCATGAAACCGAGCTGGCATTCAATTTTGAAGAGCGACCCTATGAATTCATTGACCTGGAGAATGGGGAGAAACTCAAACTGAACCCGATGGAAATCAGAGAAGGGTATATAGCCCAGTTGGAAGATTTTCACCGGGAGCTAAAGATGAAATGCAATCAACTCAAGATTGATTTCATTTCAGCCCATGCGCGCAGCGATTACTTTGAAGTACTCCAGGCGTATCTGATCAAGAGATCGAAGATGAGATAACCATTCTAGTCATTAGATTAGTCATTGGTCATTAGTGGTTGGGGCCAACGATAAGATGACCAAGGCCCAAGACCCAAGGCCTAATGACCAAGGCCTAATGACCAATTACTAATGACTAATGACCAATGACTAAGACTGGAGTTGCTCATTATGCAACCATGCTTTCTTTACGGTG
>JBGPGZ010000301.1:0-5591 GCA_041484175.1 Cyclobacteriaceae bacterium
AAGTGGAAGAAAGGGTTTAGTCGGTAATCGGTAGGTCGGTAGTCGGTAGGTCGGTATTCAGTAGGTCGGTATTCAGTAGATCAGTATTCAGTAGGCCAATCGATAAGAAGTAAGGAGTAAGGAGTAAGAAGTGAGGAGGTGACTATGGTTTGTGTCTTTGCGTCTTCGTGGCAAATGCCGCTGCTTTGTACAAGAGACAAGATTAGGAAGGAAGAAATATCGTTCCTTGACTGGAACCTACCGAATACTGACCTACCGATTTACTTCAGCCCATGTTGATCAATCAAATAGATCAATGAGGCGATCGAAGCGGAACCCAATTCCAATTCTCTTTTGCTGACTTTATCAAAGGTATCGACCGGTGTGTGGTGGTAGTCAAAATACCGTTGCGAGTCCGGAAGGAACCCAATTGCGAGGACGCCTTGCTTGGCCAAAGGGCCGATATCGGCGCCGCCTCCTTTCTCGCTAAAGTCAGAAAGTCCGTAAGGTTCCAGCAGTGGCTTCCAACTTCTGATTCTTGATCTACTATTCTCTTCCCCATCCATGGTAAATCCACGGGGCGTAAAGCCACCGCGGTCGGACTCGATGGCAGCAATGTGTTTCTCTTTATTCTTGCTGGCAAGTTCCGCATATTTTGTTGCGCCGCGCAATCCATTTTCCTCATTCATAAACAGGACCGCCCGAAGGGTTCGTTGGGGTTTATATCCGATGGCCTTTAATAATCGCAGCGCCTCTATCGCGTGAACGCACCCTGCCCCGTCATCGTGCGCCCCTTCGGCCAGGTCCCAGGAATCCAAATGCCCGCCGGCAATAATTATTTCATCCGCATACTCACCTCCTTTAATTTCACCGACTACATTAAAGGAGGGAGCATCCTCCAATGTTTCACAATGGGTCTCCATATAGAATTGCAGGTCCTTGTCTTCCTTTGACAATTTACTCAGGAGTTCTGCGTGTCTGGTGCTGATGGCAACGGCAGGAATCTTAGCAACGGGAGGTGTATCGCGCATGGCGCCCGTATGCGGATAATCTTCGAGATTGAGCCCCATCGATCGCACGATCACAACCACTGCTCCAAGTTTTGCTGCCTCCGAAGCGCCACTTCCGCGTTGTTCGACCGCGCCTCCGTAAGCTTCGAAAGTTTTGATCTTGGTGGGGTCCATGGGCCGGTTAAAGAAAACGATTTTTCCCTGCACGTTTTTTGTGCCCAGTGCGGCGAGTTCCTCAAAAGTTTTTACCTCAATGATCTTTGCCGCAAGTCCCTGCGGTCCGGTGCCGACCGATCCGCCCAGGGCGCAAATATTCATTTCAACGGTCCCCAACTTCCTGGAATTGGTCACGCGACCTATCTCCTTTTGTCCGCGTATCCAGTGCGGGACCAGAACGGGCTGTAGCCAAACGGAATCAAAGCCAAGATCTTTCATGGTACTGCGGCCCCATTCTACTGCGGCGGCAGCACCGGGCGAGCCCGATAATCGCGGCCCGATATAAGTGGTCAGGTGCTCGAGCATCGAGTACGATTTGCCATTTTTCAAGGCCTCATCAAAAATCCATTTGATGGTTGTCTCATCGGTAGTCTGGGCAAGCGTGAAGTGGGAAGCCAGCAGCAGGAAAGGAATAATACTTTTTCTCATCATCATCGTTTTTCATGAAGGGTCCATCTCTTTCATAAAGCGGGGTCCCCCGGACAAATTAACCGGAATTTAAGCTGAACTCAAAGGGCGGAACAATCGTTTGAAATGTACTGTTTCTCTTGACGGCCATCGTCAAAAAATCGTACTTCGCATGTAAATCGCAATCTTATGGCTTTTCTATTTGACTCCTTTTCAGACTGGAAGACATACTGCGGCCAGAAAAATATATCGGTGATCGATGCGGTGCTTGAATATGAGTTCGAGCAAAAGGGAAGAACGCCTGAGCAAATCATGGAAGGTCTTGGAAAAGCATGGGATGTCATGAAAGATGCCGTGCACACCGGCCTTGAGGAAGACATGACGTCGCGATCGGGGATGATCAACAATGGCGCCAAGAAAGTCTATCGCTACCCCAAGGCGGTACTTTCGAAAGAATTTCAAAATTTGATTTCGAGGGCGTTGGCCGCAAAAGAAGTCAATTCCTGCATGGGCCGCATTGTTGCCGCGCCGACGGCTGGTGCGAGTGGAATTATGCCTGGCGTTTTATACACCCTGCAGGAGATACATCAGATAGACGACAAGAAGATTCTGGAGGCGATGCTCCTGGCGGCAGGGATTGCATTGATCATTGAACAAAAGGCATCTATCTCCGGGGCGGTTGGAGGCTGTCAGGCTGAAACGGGAACTGCTGCGGCGATGGGTTCGGGTGCCATTGTTTTTTGCCTTGGTGGGAATATTGATCAAATTTTTAATGCCGTGGCAATCACCATTCAATGTATGCTTGGCCTGGTATGCGATCCGGTGGCGGGATTGGTAGAAGTGCCTTGCGTCGTGCGCAATGCCAGTGCGGCCGCGATCGCAAACAGTTCGGCACAAATTGCATTGGCTGACGTAAGCAGTGTGATCCCGGTGGATGAAGTGATTGGTGCGATGGGTGAAATTGGCGCCAGCATGGAAACGCGCTATAAGGAAACCGCCCTTGGTGGTTTAGCCGCAACGCCTACGGCGCAGCGTATTGCAAAGAAAGTGCTGATCAGGGATATTGAAGTATTGCCGGATGAAGAAATGAAATAGCTACTTCATGTAATGAGGCAATATCTGGTAAACCTGGTGGCCGAAGAAATAGATGGCGACCGTGAAAATGACCGACCATGCCGAGGCACTGATCAGCATATAAATAATGATCTTTTCTTTTGGGCTCCCAAAACCCACCGCCAGGATTGTGCCACCGATGGGTGTCAGGAAAAGCGGAGTGAGGATAGCGATTCCTGCAAGACCAAATCTCTTCCAGATGGCTACAAACTTCCTGTTGTTGACAGAGAACTTCTTGCGCTTGGGATTGAACCTGTTCAGGACCTGGATGCGCATCCATTCGCCGAAATAAGTAAACGCGACAACGCTGGTCATCATGCCGGCGATGGTGACGAGAATAGTGGTGATAATATGTAACCGCGCGGCATATCCGCTGATGGGCCCAAGAATAAACTTGAGCGTACTCGACAAAAAAACAGGGATTGATTTTAGAATTTCTTCCCACATAAATATCCCGGTACAGATTCTCTAAGCTAACCCAATCAACGCTTTTCACCAAAACTTAAGTCCCCGGCATCCCCCAAACCGGGCACAATATAAAATTGAGAATTCAATTTCTCGTCGATAGCGAACGTCCAAATTGAAAAAGGAGATTTTATGCTTTCTTGCAGATGTCGAATACCCTCCGGGGCCGCCACTACCGAGGCGACGTGCAAATGCCTTGGCCTTCCACGTTTTGATAATTCTTTCAACGCACTGGTAACCGACTTGCCGGTTGCCAGCATCGGATCGATGATAATGACTTCTTTATCTTCCAGGTTTGGAGCTGTCATGTAATCAAGCTGGATAGTGACCGCCTGCTCATTCTCTTTTCGGTATGCGCCAATAAAGCCACATTCGGCTTGATCAAAGATATTCTGAAAGCCGAGGAAGTAGGGCAAGCCTGCCCTCAGAATCGGTACCAGCACTGGTTGTCGTTCCGGGACGTTCAATGCCGATTTACCCAAAGGAGTCTGAATATCGCGACCGATGTAGTGCAATTTCTTTGAAATCTCGTAGGCCATAATGTTGCCAAGCCGCTCCAGGTTATGCCTGAACCGCTGGCGGTCCTGCTGCAATTGCTGATCCCGCAACTCCAGTAAGAATTGGTTGGCAAGGGAGTCTTGTTCGCCAATGACAAAAAGCATAGGGTCCTTTCTCCCTTAAAAGTTAGAATAAAGTTGGAGAAAGAAATACGATTTCAATGAAATACTTGTGAAGCTTTATGCCCCGATAGCCACTCAGTATCCCCACTGGCTTTTGATAACAGCGAGCATATGGGGGTGCACGGCGCCCGCGGCGCAGAGCTCACCGCCAAACAAAAAATCACTCCCCCCCCGGAAGTCAGTTACCACACCACCCGCTTGTTGCACGATAAAGGCTCCGGCGGCCACATCCCACGGATTAAGATTAAATTCAAAAAAACCATCCATACGACCGCAAGCAACATAGGCCAGATCGGTCGCTGCACTCCCAAGCCTGCGAATGCCATGCGTTTTGTCAAGAAAAATCTTGATGATGTCCAGGTAGGCATCGCGTTTATCGAAGTGATAATAAGGAAATCCGGTGGCCAAAAGACTTTCGTCCAGCGATCCTACAGGGGACACCTTTATTTCCTTTCCATTACAAAAAGCAGGATTGCCCTCATGGGCATAAAATGCTTCTTTTCTGCTGACTTCGTAAACGATGCCGAGCACGAGGTCATTCTTTTTGGCCAATCCGATGCTGATTGCAAAGGGGGGCAAGCCATGGGTAAAATTGGTAGTTCCGTCCAGCGGATCAACGATCCATTTATACTCATTGGTGCCCTCCGAGGCCGTCCCTTCTTCAGCGATGAATCCTGCACCCGGCAAAATCCTGGCAAGTTTGCTCACTAATTTCTTTTCCGATTCCTTGTCAACGTAGGAAACCAGGTTATTAAAGCCATCCTTTTGCTCAATTCGCTCCCGGTCAAAATTCAAGGATTCGCGGTGAATGAATTCGCCAACCTCCTGGCTGAGTTCAATGACATTTTGTTCAAGCGTTGTTAAATTCATCCCTGCCTGGTTTTATTCTTGACTACGGCCACAAAAAGGACTAATAAAGAAATCCATGCCGCAATCCTCGGTATAACCTCGCCTTGCTGAATATAGTTTGCATCGAGGGAGGAGATTTTTTTATTGTACAGGGCAATCATGTCAACTCTCGAAATTACCATTCCGCCAAAGTAATACGAAAAAATAATAGGTGCCGTTATCCACAGAATCGTCAGGACAAGAAACGCTCCGTTTATTTTTCCTCCCTTGAGCAGGGTGAGGTATACCATCCAATTAGCCGCAAGTACCCAAAAGGATGCTCCCAAATACCCTGAATAGTGGGTCCATTTCAACCAGTCTGGTTTCAGGGTCAACGCGTCCGCCATATAAATCATGTTCTCGCGCCAGGGCAGCTTCAGAAAGACATACTCGATCGCAAGCCAAAAGAAGATAACGGTGAATTTTCCCAACCTTCCGTCAAAGCGTTGATAAGCAAACGAATAGGCTACAAAGGCGAGTGTTACCGCAATGGCTTCTACCAGGCTGATGAACAGAGACTCCAATTCAAAGACATGAGCTGCAAGAAAACCAGCAGCCAAGGCAACCAAAATCAGTTCAGCCAGGTTCCAAAAACGTTCCTCATCTTGCGCATGGTCGATGATGGCAAAGAGAGGAGCCAGACCGGCAAAGATGAACAAGGGGAATGGTTTCATCAGCCAGCCTGCGCAGAGCAGGGCTGCAGCCAGACAGAAAAGCAATCCCGGTTGCAGGCTATTCTTTTTTGCCATCAATTACGATTACAATTTCTCCCTTGACATCCTTCTTTTGAAAATGACCCAATGTCGTCTGCAACGTTCCGGTCACCGTTTCT
>JBGPGZ010000302.1:0-5591 GCA_041484175.1 Cyclobacteriaceae bacterium
ATCGGTGTCTATTTCCTCGCCCTGCACAACCGGCTTTTTGTTTTCGATACGGAGGGCGGTTTGTTGCATCCGCTTGAGATAAGCATCCTCTCCTTCCATTTCACGGGTAAAGAGCGCGTCCGCAAAAGTTTCAATGCCCTCGTGGATCCACATGTGCGCCCAGTCTTTGTTCGTTACTTTATTTCCCCACCATTCGTGACCGAATTCGTGCTGCAATAGCCAGTCAAAGTCCTGACCACCCAATTTCGTGTAGTTGAACTTATTTCCGTAAGCGATCATGGTTTGATGTTCCATCCCGAGGTGAGGTGTTTCAGCAACGCCGATCTTCTCTTTCACCCAGGGGTATTCGCCAAAATATTTTTCCATGAAGTGGCAGGAACGCTCGAGCAATTCCAGCAGATGAGGGCCTTTGTCTGCATGTTCTTCCAGCACATAGAAGTCCATCGGCACCTGGTGACCGGCCACGGTGGTGTACATCCGGCTTACCTTTTTGTACTTTCCTACATTGAACACAATCGAATAATTGGCGATGGTATAAGCCGTGCTCCAGTGAAAGGTGTCAGTAGTTTTATTGTGCGTGACTTTTTTCAACAGGCCGGGTCCGGCGACAGTCAGGCCGGAAGGAACGGTGATGATCAATTCAGCGCCCTCGTTGGGTTCGTCGCTGGGGTGGTCCTTGCAGGGAAAGTAGATCTTGGCGCCCTCACTTTGACACGTGATGGCAATCCAGGGATTTCCCTGCCCGTCTTTGCTCCATTGGAACCCCCCAATCCAGGGTGGCCTTTCTGCGATGCCGGGCTTGCCTCCATAAGCTACTTTTACATGAACCTTGCCTTTTTCGAAAGGGAGAAGGCCGCGGATGGTCAGGAGGTCATTATCCGTTTGCGAAAAAGATTCCTTAGCGCCGTTAACCCATACCTGGCTTACCGTCAGTCCATGCCAGAGGTCAAAAATCAATTGAGGAGTCCGGGTAATTAATAACAAATTGATTTCTGCATAGCCGGTGATGGAATTATTGACCGGGTCTACCTCAAGGGCAATGGTATAATGCCGGATATCCATGATCGCCTGCTCGGGCCTTAGCCTGCCCCCGGAGCGAAGATTTTGTGCAGCCGCAACAACACACACCGACAGAAAACTAAACAGAAAGAGAAAACGCATAAGAATGGTAATTAGTAATTAGTGCATCGTCAATCAAGAATCGAGTACCCAATATTCACGCTTGCAATTAAAGACTCACGAACCCAATCTGCCGGTATGACAGCATCTACCAATGACTAATGACCAATTACCAATGACTGATGGATTCAAGGTCGTGTTATCTTAATCGCCGTCAACGTATTCGTCGTTCCCCACGGCCATGTATAGGTAGCGGTGGCAACACTAATGATTTTGAAATCGCTGCTCACAGTTCCATTATCAAATTCAATATTATAATTAAAAACGGCTTTACTGTCGTTGGCGTTGATCCGGACCAACTGGATGGCCGGTAAGCTCACTCCAGTGATCTGACCGGCGGATTGATAGGCGACGGCATCCACTTTGATCGTTTGGTTTTGGATATCGAGCCCGCTGCCGTTCTTGACCAACTCAAAGGTGACGCCGATCTTGCTATCGGGTGTCGTGTAGGTCCACTTGCCCTCGGCAGAAGTAAACCCCGGATCTTTGTGTTTGGAGCAGCCGAGGATAATCAATCCAATCAGCAATAACAAAATTCTCATACCCTCAAAGATAATATTCTAACTGCAGTATATACCGGCTTGTTGAATAGTGTACGCAGAAATACATTTTCACGAACCCCTCCTGCTATTAAGATGTGCTTGCAAAGGGTACGTCACTTATTGACTGGCTGAATATATTGTCAAAGATCGGTAACATAAATCAAATTTGCGGGCGCGCGGCCTGCCTGACTACCGGCTGTTAGCTTAATCCCTTTACAGTACGTATTTTTGAAACGATAATCATTTATTTCATGAGTCCGCCGATTGCCAGCGTGGAGAAAAAAGAAAAGCAGCCCAATCTTGCCGGGCATAAAGCTCCTGAACCCTATAAACCCAGGAACAAGGTTCGGATTGTTACAGCTGCCAGTTTATTTGATGGCCATGATGCCGCGATCAATATTATGCGCAGGATCATTCAGGCAACGGGCTGTGAGGTCATCCACCTGGGCCATGACCGCAGTGTGGAGGAAGTGGTCAACACCGCAATCCAAGAAGATGCGCAGGCCATTGCCATGACCAGCTACCAGGGCGGGCACATCGAGTATTTCAAATACATGCGCGATCAGTTGAAAGAACGGGGCGCTGCGCATATCAAAATTTTTGGCGGCGGCGGCGGTGTGATACTCCCGGAAGAGATCAAGGAGTTGATGGATTACGGCATCACGCGCATTTACTCCCCGGACGACGGACGTGCGATGGGCCTGCAAGGAATGATCAATGACCTGGTAGAGCAAAGCGATTACCCTCTCGGAGACCGGCTTTCAAACGAAATTGAACTGCTTCCCTCAAAAAATCCGTTGGCCATTGCACGCCTGATCTCAGCTGCAGAGAATTACCAGGATGAAAGCAAACATTACTTCGGTCAGCTCAAAACACTTGCCGAAAAATCGAAGGCGCCTGTTCTGGGGATTACCGGAACCGGGGGCTCAGGAAAATCATCAATGGTCGATGAGATCGTTCGGCGGTTTTTACTTGACTTTAGAGATAAGACGATTGGGCTGATCTCCGTAGATCCATCCAAGCGCAAAACCGGAGGCGCCCTGTTGGGAGACCGCATCCGGATGAACGCAATAAATAACCCTCGCGTATATATGCGTTCGCTCGCCACGCGCCAATCAAACCTGGCACTGTCAGCTTACGTCAAAGAGGCCATGATCGTGCTAAAGGCTGCTGGCTTTGATTTGATTATCATTGAAACATCGGGGATAGGACAAAGCGACACGGAGATCCTTGATCACAGCGATGTGTCGTTGTATGTGATGACGCCGGAGTATGGGGCCGCCAGCCAGTTGGAAAAAATCGACATGCTCGACTTTGCCGATGTGATCGCGCTGAACAAGTTCGACAAGCGTGGGGCGCTCGATGCCCTGCGCGATGTGAAGAAGCAATATCAGCGCAACCACAACCTGTGGGACAAAAAGCCGGATGACATGCCCGTCTTTGGCACCATTGCTTCCCAATTCAACGACCCCGGCACTAATCAGCTTTACGTCCACCTGATGAACAAAATTGCAGAGAAAACGGGGGCTGGACTGGGATCTTCCTTTCATGTTACACGCGAGATGTCGGAAAAAATATATGTGATCCCTCCCCACCGCACGCGATACCTGAGCGAGATCGCTGAAAACAACCGGACGTATGATCAATGGGTGAACCAACAGGCAGCGGTTGCCCAAACACTTTATGCGCTTAATAAAACGATTGAATACCTGAAGCTGAATGGATCTCCTGATCCCCTGGAGAAGGCGTTGGAAGATGAAGTTAAAAAACTCACGCTGCAAATCGATCCAAAAAACCGGAAATTAATCAAAGAGTGGCCTCTGATGCTGCAGCGATACAAGGAAGCATTTTTTAAATTCAAGGTGCGTGATAAGGAAATCGCCATTCAAACTCATACAGAATCCCTTTCGCACACCCAGGTTCCCAAAGTGGCGCTGCCTAAATTCGAAGCGTGGGGTGACTTGCTCAAATGGAGCCTGCAGGAAAATGTTCCCGGCACTTTTCCGTATACGGCGGGCATTTATCCCTTCAAGCGCGAAGGGGAAGACCCGACACGGATGTTTGCCGGGGAGGGTGGACCGGAACGCACCAACCGGCGATTTCACTATGTTAGCCTTTCGACGCCGGCCAAACGCCTTTCCACCGCGTTTGATTCGGTGACACTCTATGGAAATGACCCTGACTATCGCCCGGATATTTATGGGAAGATTGGAAATTCGGGTGTTTCCATCTGTTGTCTGGATGACGCCAAAAAATTGTACAGCGGTTTCAATCTCGCAGACCCGAGGACTTCCGTTTCCATGACCATCAACGGGCCGGCTCCGATGCTGCTGGGGTATTTCATGAACGCGGCCATCGACCAGCAATGCGAACTCTACGTAAAAAAGAATGGACTGGAGGAAGCCGTAAAAGAGAAAATTAGAATACTTTACAAGGGTAAAGAAATAGAACGACCCTCTTACCAGGGTAGTTTGCCAAAAGGAAGTAACGGACTTGGCCTGATGTTGCTGGGCGTCACGGGCGACCAGGTCTTACCGGCCGATGTTTACGGAAAAATAAAGGCGGAAACACTCTCCCAGGTTCGGGGGACGGTACAGGCAGATATTTTGAAAGAAGACCAGGCCCAAAACACCTGTATTTTCTCAACTGAATTTGCGTTGCGGCTCATGGGCGATGTCCAGCAGTTCTTTATTGATCACAACATCCGGAATTTCTATTCGGTATCGATTTCGGGATATCACATAGCCGAAGCGGGGGCCAATCCGATCACCCAGCTTGCCTTTACACTTTCCAATGGCTTCACGTATATTGAATATTATCTGAGCCGGGGAATGAATATTGATGAGTTTGCACCAAACCTGTCGTTCTTCTTTTCCAATGGCATTGACCCTGAGTACGCTGTCATCGGGCGTGTTGCGAGGAGGCTTTGGGCTAAAGCCTTGAAAAACAAATATGGAGCGAACGCGCGTGCGCAAATGCTGAAATACCACATTCAAACCTCCGGCCGTTCTTTGCATGCGCAAGAAATTGACTTCAACGATATCCGCACAACGCTTCAGGCATTGTATGCGATTTATGACAACTGCAATTCGCTGCATACCAATGCTTACGATGAAGCCATTACTACGCCTACTGAGGAGTCCGTGCGCAGGGCGATGGCCATTCAACTCATTATCAATAAAGAGTTGGGCCTTGCGAAAAATGAAAACCCGTTGCAGGGATCTTTTATCATTGAGGAGTTGACAGACCTGGTGGAGGAGGCGGTACTGCTCGAATTTGACCGGATCACGGAGCGAGGTGGCGTATTGGGTGCGATGGAAACCATGTATCAGCGCGGCAAGATTCAGGAAGAAAGCCTGTACTATGAAACGCTAAAGCATACTGGAGAATATCCAATCATCGGTGTCAATACATTCTTAAGTTCCAAAGGCTCCCCTACGATCCTGCCGCAAGAAGTTATACGGGCCACTGCCGAGGAAAAAGAATATCAAATCAATATGCTGCGCAATCTCCATGGCTTCCAGGAAACCAAAACTTCAGAAATCCTGGATCGTGTTCAGCAGGCGGCCGTTCAAAATAAAAACATATTTATTGAACTGATGGAAGCCACCAAGGTATGTTCGCTTGGTCAGATAACCAGGGCGTTATTTGAAGTAGGGGGACAGTATAGGAGGAATATGTGAGTAATACGAAGTAAGAAGTAAGGAGTAAGAAGTAAGGAGTACGCAAAGGTTAGAGAAAGAATCAACAGAATCAATAGACTCCAGAATCAAGCAAATTACCAATGACTAATCCTACTTTGTCATGTTAGACTGCGGGCTGGTTCCCTCCCAGGGAAAAGAAGGGCGTGCGGCGGGAAGTAACTCGAAT
>JBGPGZ010000303.1:0-5581 GCA_041484175.1 Cyclobacteriaceae bacterium
CCCTTTCCGTAGTCAGATAGGATTTGGTTGCGTCCCAGGGCGGCTCTATTACGGCGGTGTTGGCTATCAAGATTTCAGCCACCGTTCTGATATTCTTCAATGAATCATCATACGCTTTCAGCTTGCCGTTCTTGATAGAATTGAGAATAAATACGGCAATGTCAGACTGTGCGGATTTAAACCCTGCGTTTTGCTTTTCATGCAAATCGATCACGCGGTCAACACGCCAGCGATAGAACTGCTCATAATACGCAATGCGTTCGACCGATTGCGGATTAAAGATCGTGTCCACCTGAGCAAAGCCAATACCACAAGAGCCCATAAACATTACAATAGCGATCCCCTTCTTCATTGCTGTCAGTTTATTTAATACTCATTTTAAAAGTTCTACCCTTTGCCCTTATAGAACGAGTGACCTAACCGTTTATTTTGTACCCATCTTAAAAGTTCCACCCATTTTCGCGTTTACAGGTTTGTTGTCTGCGTCATTTGGGTCCCACGTAGAACGAACGACCTGAACGTTGGAAAGAGAGAATGTATCGCCTGGCCGTAGGCCGTATTTGGGCAATTCAATTGTTCCTGATGTAAGCGTGATCGGCGTCTTGCCGGTAATTTGAAGAGACATGCTTACAATGCGATAGCCTGCATCCTTCGCGTTTTGCTTTAAAAAAAGCTCATCGCTTATTTCAGGAATATACTTTACAATGTTGCTGCCGGGAGGTATACCTCTTGCCGGATCGTAATCTGCGTTTCCAATCTTTAAAATGCCTTGCGGCTGCGGAACAGACTTGGCGGTAAATTTCTGTATGCCAATAGAGCCGCCGTTCATCGTGATATTCACGTTCATTTGAGGTCTTTTCGGAACCAGGACAAATTTACCGGGGGCTGTTTTTTGAATAACGCCCTCATCGCCCGCGGCTGACAAATTAAGTCCCGATACATCGGTAAGACCGGCAATCGACACGGACATTTCATTTCCGCAGTCCAGGTAAAGTGTGCTCGCGGCCACCGACTCAAACTTGGCAACGGGTCTGATCACTTTGTATTCAATGCTCTTCTTTAGCGCTGGCCGGTTCGGAAGTCTGATCTCCACATTGTAGGAAGTCTTGGCAATCCCGCTCGCATCAAAATTAGAGGCGCTTGCAATGAATTTTATTTTGCCGGCCTTGATCTTTAATCCGGAGAAATCTACGTCCTCGACCGTAACGGGCCTTCCATCTTTAAACATCTCTGGATTCACTCCGGAGGCGGCGCCGGCTACAAACAAGTTTCCTTCATAGGTCTGACCTGCAACCAATGTATTTGCGTCGGCTTGTACCATCGGCACCAATTGATCCACTTTGTAAACAACTCCTTCGGCAATGGCATTTAATGAATCCAGCGCTGTTCCTTCATATTTAAGAATTTCTGACTGTGTCTCACTCACGGTAGCAATCGCTGCCATGGTGGGAACACCTTCAAAAGCAAATTCCAGGAATGGTTTATCCTTGTGAGGACTATTTTTAAATTCATCGTAGTCGATTGCGGTGCGGGTAAGCTTTGGGAACGCTGGCTTCACACCCATGATCTTATTGAGATTGTCCACATAACTCCTCAGTTGCTTTTCATATCCGATTCCGATTTCGGGTTTGCGATGGTCAAGCATCAGTTCTTCTGCGCGATTGGTGTTGGTAACCAATTCTGCCCTTTCAATCGCTTTTCCGTCGGTTTCGGAAGCCAGTTGTTTCTTCAAATTGTCCAAATAGTCGATGGCTCCCTTGGTGAGGTCCCTCACCTGCTTTGCTTTTTCTTTTGCTGCAACCACTTTTGCATCCGTGCTGGTCGCTGCAAGAATTCCCTCTTTCTTTCTATCATTGGTAGCGCTCCCCTCTCTATTATAACCGCTGAGCGTATCATCAATGATCGCAAATTTTTCCAATACAGCGTTGCTGACGTTAAGTGCCAGAAGGGCCGTCAGCACGAGATACATCATACCGATCATCTTCTGCCTCGGTGTTTCCTTAGCGCCTGCCATGTTCTGTTTGGTTTAAATTGATTCTTAAATTCCTGACGTTAATAATTTAACTTTACTGGGAGCCCTTCATGGCTGTCAGCATACTACCATACACCTTATTCAAGGAAGAGAGGTTGTCTGTCAGTTTGCCTAATTCAGCTGTGAATTTGGCCGTGTTGTCACCCGTCTTGGCCAGACCTTGCATAGCACCGGTGAGGCTTTCATAATATTTATTCAAACTCTTTACGTGGGTGTCAGCATCCCTTAATTCCATTTCATACACCGTATTCAACGCAGCCAGATTCTTGGTCACTTTTTGCACCTGGCTATGGTATTCGCTGGTGTCTTTGGAGGCATCGGCCATCGCCGTCACTGCTTTCATGGCCGTGCCATAGGACTTATTCATTTCTGCCAATGCAGAAGATGCGCTTTGGACATTTTTTGCATATTCATTGGTCGCAACGGCCGCATTGGAGAGATTGTTCATCTGCGATGCGGAGGTTGCCAGGTTACTCAATCCTTTTCCGAGATTGTCCAACAGGTTTTGGTCCACCTTGGCGGTCTTCAACATCTCATCTATCTTCAACAAAGGCGATCCATCTCCGGCTGGGCGATTGGAAATTCTGGTGGGGCCCACGACGGGAGCCTCATAGTCCTCTGCCAGTTCGGGATAAACTTTGGACCAATCCGGCTCTTCATGCGGGGGTTCAAAAGCACTTAAGAAAAAGATAACGGCCTCTGTGGAAAGACCGATCATCAACATTTCGTTTGCACCAGTTAAGTGCAGGATCTTAAACAATGCACCCACGATTACGACCGCAGCACCAATACCATAAACCTTGGGCATGATGGTCTTATAAAGTAGAGTCGTGAATCCGCCTTTTTTCTTTGCCATGATTATTTAGAATTTAAGGTTTTTGCCGATAGTTTTATAAAGATAGCCAGAGTTTTGAATTATTAAAATCCACGCACAGCAGACCTCTCAATATTCGTCATCACGCAACGGAATCCTATGTAAGCCCTCGTCGAGTCTTTATATTCATATGTTCGGGTACCCGTCTCCAGGTAGTAAGCAATGTCTTTCCACGACCCTCCGCGTATCACTTTTCTCGCATTGTAGTTTGCTTTTGATTTCCCCTCTTTGTCATACGCATTCTTGTCGATAAACTGCGGATTCAAATCCCACACCGTTGGAACCGAGGCCGGGTTAAAATCATCCAGGCACCATTCGGAAACATTGCCGGCCATGTCCATCAACCCGTAATCGTTCGGGAAGTATTGGCCGACGGGTGCGGTGTACTCAAATCCGTCATCATAGTAGTTTCCTCTTCCGGGTTTGAAATTAGCCAGCATACAACCCTTGGAATTGCGGATATATGGATTTCCCCAGGGATACTTGGCCATATCTCTTCCACCCCGGGAGGCATACTCCCATTCGGCTTCGGAAGGAAGTCGGAAGGAAGGTACAGGGGGTTGCCCTTCATTTGTTTTTCTCCAATCGTTAAGAAAAGCCGTTCTCCATTTACCAAAATATACTGCGGCTTCCCAACTGATACCCACTACGGGATATTCTTTATAGCCCGGGTGATCCCAATAGTATTCGACAAGCGGATCGCCCATGTGGTGAGTGAAGTCTTTCATCCAGACCGTGGTGTCAGGATAGAATTTCGTTTTGAAATCAATTTCATTATAGGTGGTAAAGGGATCCGGCAGCTGAACCTTGTCAACCATAAAGAAATCCGTGAACTGGCGATACTCATTGTTGGTGATCTCCGTATCATCCATGAACAGGGGACCGATGGTAACCTGTTTATTGAAATTGATCTGCGTAGAAGCAGGATCTTCATCCGCCTGGCCCATGTGAAACGTGCCCGGAGGAATCGGCACCATACCGTACGGAAGGGGCATGATAAACGTGGGGCGGTTTTGAGCACCTACCAACTCTCCGCGCGCATCGCCCGATTTTTTACCGCCAATACCGAGCAAGCCGCAACCTGTCACTGCTGCTCCAAGACCAACGATTGCCGCGACGTACAGACTTTTTTCAAAAATGATTTTCTTCATACCTTACCGTTTGGTTAAAACTCCTCGGCCGTCAACATCTCCCCAATTACCGAAAGTTATCGTTTTGGCTCACTATTTCATGAAAAGTAGATACCAAATTCTATAAATTCTTAAAAAAACCAAAATTATTTATCGGTTAATGCCTGTAACGGGGCGTCCTGACTACTTTTTTGCCAGCACCTGGATTGGTTGGCAGCTCATAAGTCAGTATAAACTCATGGGAAGTGGGCTGTTTGGCCGCCTGGTCCTTGATCACGTAATCCAATCCGTAGCCCACCTTCAGTGACTTATCCTTAAATAGACTGTACCCCAATAGCAGAATTGCCGCTTCTGATTGTCTAAACGACAAACCTCCCCACATAGTATCTTTAAAATAGGCCAATCCGCTAACATCGACCGTAGTTTTGGTAAAATCGGATTTCACCAGGGTCGCAAACTGGAGTTTCACGTCAAAATTCACTTCATAAAAATACCCGCCGGTGAAATAAATGTGCGGCTGAAGGGAATTTCGTTGATTGACCCCAAAATCAAAGGTTGACTTGATCAGGTGGGCAAAACTGACGCCTGCATAGTATTTCTCCTTGCGGAAGAAAACACCGATGGCCATGTCCGGCCTGATTTGCGATTCCTTGCCGGAGGACTTTAATAAAGGGTCATTAGGATCTGTCGCCCGGTAAAGACCGAAATTAATGGTTTGAGCATAAGCTCCGGCCCGGATACCGAAGCTAAGTTTTGCATCCTTAATACCTAAATGATAAGCATAGGAAGCCTGAATTTCCTGATTCGTTTGAGGCCCAAGCCGGTCATTGACAACATAAGCCCCAAAGCCGCTATTCAATTTATAAATCGGGGCGGTCATGCTGACAATTTGTGTGGTGGGCGCTCCGCCTCCGCCATAGGTTGGCTGGTACCCAAGCCACTGGCTCCGGTGGATGGCCGTCAACTTGGTCACACCTTCCACACCGGCATAGCCGGGATTATAATACAAGGTGTTGAACATGTATTGGGTAAACTGCGGATCCTGCTGGGCGAACAATCGCCCTGCCATCAGCATCAATAAGACCCCAAACCGAATTACTTTCTTCAGCATTTCATTTAAAAGCAGTCTTAAAGATAAGTGATTTCAAAGGCACTTTCAATCCGGATGTAATTAAAGTGTAAGAAAATCTGCCCCTTCGCAAATTCGTAAGGGTTAATGAGTTATTTAATGCCGTTCGCCTTCTTGATATAGAGTTCAAGAGCGCCTGTCATGGAGGGTGCATTGGGGAGCGGCGCCTCGATGTCAAGTACCAAGCCTCCGTCCCTCACCGCCTTTGCGGTAGTGGGACCAAAAGCGGCAATGCGCGTGCTGTTTTGTTTAAAATCAGGGAAGTTGACTAAGAGTGAATTGATACCGGAGGGGCTGAAAAAAGCAAGAATATCATAATAGACATTCTTTAAGTCGCTCAGGTTCGCCGCCACCGTATGATAAATAACCGCCTCCGTAAAGTTGAAATTATTTTCCTTTAAGAAATCCGGAATATC
>JBGPGZ010000304.1:0-5567 GCA_041484175.1 Cyclobacteriaceae bacterium
CAATTTGCGATCGGCTGTAATCGTGGGGTCACTATATATACGGGATGACAATTCGGCAACAACACCTTTTTTATACCCCAGTTTTCCGGCGATTTGCTCGCAAAAATGAATCTCACTTTTGAAAACCTGACCATCACTTTTCATCAATTGGATCAAATGGTACAAGTTTTCAAACTTCTGATCTTCTGATAATCTGCTCAGATCACCGATTGGCTGCGGTTTTTTAAGCATTCCATCGACAACATCCTTCGGAATTCCATTGGCTTTGGCAATCATGTGGATTGTCTTTGATTCCTTTTCCGCAACCGTGTTATCACTGGCGGCCAGGTTTATTAAGACATTCAATTGTTCTTTGATCATACGCGATATAATTTAAAATCAATATTATCATGATTATCTATCGAAATTTAACGAAAAAACGGATAAATCTTACATGGTTTGAAAAAAATCCTATAATGATGGATATTTCAAGCAACTCTTTAATACTGAGCCGGTCTTTGGATCAAAAATTGGGTTATGAGAATTCGTTGTTTAGTTTTTTTATGTTCTTGTCTGGGATATTCCGTTTTAGCTCAGCAAACTGAAGTAAGGCAGATAGGTTCATTTCAGGGGGTTAAAGCAGCCGAAGCGGTGGATGTTTATTTGAAAAAAGGCGAAAAAGAATCCCTGAAGGTGGAGGTTACGGGCACCGATCTGGCCAACGTACTCACGGAAGTAAATGGGACCACGCTTAAAGTTCACATGCGTGATGGCAATTATTTCCACAAGAAAAGTGTGAAAGTTTATGTGACCTATACGCGCCTTGAAAAAATATCGGCTAGTTCCGCTGCCAACGTTTTTTCGGAGGGCGTTATCAAATCGGGAAATATCGGGATTAACGTTTCCAGTGCTGCGAACATCGAAGTTACGCTCGAATCGGAAGATGTGTTGGTGGATGCATCGAGCGCGGGAGATGTAGTACTGGAAGGCAAAGCCCGGTCGCTGGAAATTGAAGCCAGCAGTGCCGGGGATATCGATGCCTACAATTTAGAAAGTGAAAAAGTCAGCGCAAGGGTCAGCAGTGCAGGAAGCGCCAAGGTCAATGTTACCAAGGAATTGCAAGCCCATGCGAGCAGCGGCGGAAGCATCCGCTACCGGGGCAACCCCATCAAAACCAATACGGAGTCCAGTAGCGGCGGGTCTGTGAAGAAGACGAACTAGAAAATTAAAAATTACGAATTACGGAGAATGCAGAGGCGTGACTTATTCGTGGTTACCAATATTTTCGTTCCTACGGAACTGAATGCAATTACCCGATATACAACCGTTCACGAATTGGCGAATTTCTTATTCGTCACCTTGCGCTGATCCGGATCAAACGTGCTAAATGCAAACCGGGTTTCCTGCCGGTTTCTTTCCCAATTCAATAATGCCAAAGAGAAATTCCTTGAATAGCTGGAATCGAACCGGGTCACCCTGCGCCGGCCTGGTTTGTTAAACCTTAGATTGATCATAGGCTTTTACTATTTTTGTCATTAGACGAAGAGTAGGGTCGTTTAGTTTAAGGAATGGGTTATTTTTTCTTTGCGGATATGGTTTTTTTGGTCCATGGCAAGGAGACGTTATAACGCCATTCGGCTCATTTTGTTTCATTAGCAAGGCAACAGTATGAAGAACAAATTGGTTTTGATTGCATTATTGGCCACGCTCATCTATGGCTGGAATTACTGGGGCACTTCCATCTATATACTGGATGAGGCAAAAAATGCAGGGTGCGCCGCCGAAATGATGCAACGGGGAGACTGGATCACCCCCACCTTCAACAGTGAATTTCATGACAAACCAGCTCTTCAATACTTCTTCATGATGGCCGCCTATCGTGCTTTTGGAGTAAACGCATTTTCAGCGAGGTTCTTCTCCGTGATTTTCGGAGTGCTGACGGTTCTTAGTGTTTTTTGGTTTTCCCGGCGGCTCCTCAACGAACAGGTAGCCTTCTATGCTTCGCTCATGTTGATATCCTCCCTGCAGATGGCGTATCAATTCAGGATGGCGGTACCCGACCCTTACCTTCTCTTTTTTCTTACCACCGGACTTTTTTCATTTTACGTCGGCTATATTGAAAACAGAAAAGGATTTCTTTATCTCTTTTACGCATTGATCGGATTGGGATTTGTTGCCAAGGGCCCCATCGCGTTTGCCTTGCCTGGACTGATCATATTGATTTTTCTGGTCTGGAGAAAAGACTTTTCATGGAGCAGGCTCATGGCGCTCCAACTGATTCCTGGAGGCCTACTGACGTTGCTGGTGGCGTTGCCCTGGTATGTCGCCGTTGGGTTGGCGACCGATTGGGCGTGGCCGAAGTATTTCTTTATCACGCACAATTTTGACCGTTACGTAACCACCTTTGAAGGTCACGGTGGGTTCCCGCTGGATACACTGGTGATTGTTATCGGAGCACTGATGCCGGTATCCTTCTTTTTTCCGCAAATGCTGAAAATGGTTTGGCGCGAAAAGAAGGATCAGCCGTTTCTTTTGTTCGCCCTGGTGGTTTGTCTGACGTTGATTGGTTTTTTCCTTTTCTCCAAGACGGTGCTTCCGAGCTATCCGGCCCCCTGTATTCCTTTTGCGGCGGTATTGCTCGCTTACTTTGTCGACCGTGTGATAACGGAAAAAAGTGTGAAGGCAATGAGACTGCCGATCAATGGTGCCGTTTTCATTTTGATTGCGATTGCCTTGCCCGTTGCCGCCTTTATTGCCTTGGGCATCGACCCGGAATTGAAGGACCTCACTTACCTGGCTTATTATTTTACAGTGATCCCGGTTGGCGCCATGATCGCGCTGGTTTACCTTGTTCGCAGCGATCTGCAGAAAGCATTTTACACTTATGTTGTTTCTTTTTCGGTGGCGCTGCTTTTGGTGTTCACTTTTGTCTTGCCTGCCACCGATGCCAAAAACCCGGCTTCGCGCAGCATGGGGCTGATTGCCGGGTACAACAGGCCGGTGGCTTACTTTCAATGGATCAACTCGGCCTACGTTTTTCAGTATGGCAAGCCGATCCCCAAGTTGAGCACCGAGCAGGACCTCAATGACTTTATTCAAAAAAATGGAAAAGTGCTGATCATCTCTTCCAAAAAGGATTGGGAAGACGCCCATCGTACCGACTTTAAAATCGTGTTTGAGTGCAAGGACCTGTTTGAAAACCCGACGTCGGTGGTCCTGGTTAATTAGACCTTGGGTCCTGGGCCGCGGTCATTGGTCATTGGGCCTTGGACAATGGGCCTTAGGCCTTGGTCATTGGGCCTTGGGCATCGGGTCTTAGGCCTTGGTCATTGGTTGTTGGTGGAAGCGATAGCGTTATTGATTTAATAGTCAGGAAAACCAGAAAGACATCCTTTGGCTTTTAATATTGGCTATCAGTAAATTGAACTCCAGAAATTTTACCGATGAAACTTGAGGAGTTAAAGATTTATTCCATGGCGATTAGTAATGACTTGGGACTATTTTCAAAAAGAAGCTTTGGGAAAGCAATGGGTTATTGGGTAAAATGTTAAACAATTATATCAACTCTCTAGGTGACTTCAGAAGTCTAAGGCCCAAGGCCTAATGACCAAGACTCAATGACTAAAAGACTCCTACTCAATCACCTCCTCCACATGGTAAAGCGGGCGTCCTTTGGTTTCGAGATAGATGTTTGAAATATATTCTCCCAGGATACCGACGGCAAGCAATTGAATTCCGCCCAGCAAATAGATGGGTAATGTTATGGAGGCCCACCCCGGCACATTTTTGCCCTGCAAAACAACCCAGATGACCCAGCCCGTCGCCAAAAGGCTTCCAAAGAAAACCAAGGCTCCCAGGGTGGTGATAATTTTTAATGGATAGTTTGTAAAGGAGGTGATGCCGGTGACGGCAAAGCGGACCATTTTCCAAAACGGATACTTGGATTCTCCCGCCTCCCGCTTTTTGCGTGCGTACGAAACTTGCGAGGAGCGATAGCCCATCAGGGGAAATATGCCGCGGAGGAACAAATTGACTTCCTTATACTTTTTCAGTTCCACCAGAACCTGGTTGGACAGGAGCCGGAAATCGGCATGGTTATAAATCAGTGGCACGCCCATCCTTAACATGAACTTATAAAATAACTCTGCGGTGCCTCGCTTATAAGACGAATCGGTATCGCGATTTCCTCTTACGCCATAAACGATGTGGCTGCCTTTCTTAAATTCTTCCACCATGGTGGCGATCACGCCGATGTCGTCCTGTAAGTCGGCATCCATGGAAACGCAGCAATCCACTTTATCGGTTACATAATGAAGCCCCGCCAGGAGTGCTTGTTGATGACCAACATTGCGGGCCAGTTTTAGAATTCTTGTTCTTGCATTCTTATTGGAGCGGATCAGGGCGATCGTGTGGTCACGACTTCCATCATCCACGAAAACAATAAAACTTGCCGGACTGATCAGTTTACTGGCTATGTGTTGATCGATCAAGGCCGTTAGAATCTGAACGGTGGAAACAATGATGGCTTCTTCATTATAGCAAGGGGTGACAAGCGCAAGGACAGGTAGCGTGGGCTGAATCATTCAAAAGGATTAAGTATCACTCCATTGACGTTTCGCTTTTTGGGCATTCTGACTCAAGTTACGAAACAAAGGTTGATAAAATCACGGGGCTTTGGCCCGGGCATGACGCAATGAATCGCCGGTTTTAAGTACAACCAAGCAACTAAGAATCCCCAAAAAAAGGCCGCCCATCACGTCTCCCGGGTCATGGACACCCAGGTAGATCCGGGAGGCCATGATTAGCAAGACCCAGCAAATCGAGGCTGCAACAATAGGCAATTCGGGCCACAGGATTGAAAAGCAGGCTGCAGCGGCTGTAGCCTCCAGGGTATGACCGGAGGGGAAGCCATAGCCGCCGCCATCACTCAACTGAGTTATCCGTCTATCCACTTCATAAGGACGCGGCTCCCTGACCGTTTTCTTGATTCCGTAGGATAGGATTCCCCCCAGGGCAAGGGAAAACAATACCAGGAGGGCTTTTTCACGAAGTAATTTGTCATGGCGGATAAGCCCGATGATCAGCAATACGACCGGAATCCCCACATTGACATAGCTGTTGCTATCCGTGACAAATTGAAAAAAATGGACGCTAAAGCTGTTTCCGTTTTCCTGAAGGCCGGCAATCAGGTCCAGTTCCCAGGTCCTGGAATTCAGGTAAATAACAATCGTGGAAATCAATGAAAGAAGGAGGAGTATTTTGAGAAACCTCATGGGTTGTATTAGCCAGGCTTTGGAGGTTTTAAATTAGGCATTTTTTCGAAACAGACTTTGAAACAGTATTTGGTAGGCCAGTAGGTCGGTATTCGGTGATTGGGTAATTCGGTGATTCGGTAATTCGGTGATTGGTAGGTCGGTATTCGGTGGCATCGGTTATCAGCGCGGCTAGTCCTGCCTGCTCCGACTTTTGTCGGTGGTAAATAATTAAATCCTGACCATACTGATCTCAATCCTAAAAATCCTGATCAATCCTGACCATCCTTATAGGTGTTCGGTATATCTCAGTCATTAGTCATTGGTCATTAGTAA
>JBGPGZ010000305.1:0-5564 GCA_041484175.1 Cyclobacteriaceae bacterium
CGGGGCTTATTTGCACATCGGTGAGGGTAATAAACGCATTTTCCAAAATACCGCGCCGGTCGCGATGAAAAATGCTGCTCAGTTCTTTTTGGATCAACTTACTGAATTTCTGTTGCCGTACCGTTCCATTCATGGGGTAAAGATAAGTAAAAGTCCATGGTGCCTGGGTGGTGAAGCCTTTGTCGCGAAGGGTGGACTATTGAGTTTTTTTGATTTCTTTGCGTGGCTAAGAAAAATAACGTGCTGCTTCGCTTTTTCCGTATCAACGATCCATACCGGCTTATCGGCCTGTTCATACTGCTGATTCTTTTCGGCTTGCCGCTCTTTATCGACCCGGTAGCCAATACCCTGCAGGAATTGAAAAGTTTTGTGCTGGGGGAAGCTATCCGCGAGGGCAAATTAATGTATATCCAGGTCTTTGATTCAACGGCCCCAATGACATCCGGCATTCTTGGATTAACGGACTTGCTTTTCGGAAGGTCCCTGGCCGTCCGGCATTGGCTGGCACTGGTGCTTATCTTTTTTCAGGCCTCTTTCTTTGCGATTCTCCTTATTAACAACAAGGCCTATAACGACAGCACGTATGTACCAGCCCTTATTTTTGGATTGCTTTGTTTTTTTTCATTTGACTTGCTTTCGTTTAGCCCGGAGTTGCTGGCCTCTACCGTGTTGTTGCTCGCATTGAACAATCTTTTTAAAGAGATCGAATTCCGCATCCAAAGGGATGAAATTATTCTCAACCTGGGCGTTTACCTGGGTGCAGCGAGCTTATTGGTTTTCTCGTATGTCATCTTTCTCTTCGCCACGATTTTGATTTTGTTTGTCTTTACGAGACTCAATGCGCGCAAATTAATGCTCCTGTTGTTTGGATTTGGATTGCCTCATGCATTGCTTGTTACGCTTTATTATCAGTGGGATGAAACGGGTTCATTGTGGCATAATTTTTACCTTCCGAACTTCACCGTACACCGGGAGATGCTCGTAGATGTGAAAAGTATACTTGTATTGAGCGCCCTGCCCCTTGCCTATTTTGTTTTTTCCCTTTTCATGCTGAACCGAGAAGCCAGGTTCACCAAATACCAGTCGCAGCTGTTCCAGGTAATGTTCCAGTGGCTGTTGTTTTGTTTTATTCAAATATTGGTGACTCGTGAGTTTACGCCGCACAGCTTGATTATTTTTATTCCTTCGCTGGCTTATTTTATCAGCCATTATCTTTTGCTGATACGCCGGAAATGGATTGCGGAGACAATGCTTTGGATTTTTCTCGCGGGTTTGCTTTCAGTGAATTTGCTCGCCAGACACAACAAAATGGAGAGCGTTGTCTATGCCGGCCTTTTTCCAAAAGCATCGCCGTACAAGCAGATTGGAAATCAAAGGGTTATGATTTTGACCGATGACCAGGCAATTTTCCAACAAAATAAACTGGCAGGATATTTTTTGGATTGGCGCCTGTCACGCGAAATCTTCAGACAGCCGGAGTATTATGAAAATGTAATCCTCGTCTACCGCGCATTCAAAGAGGACCCGCCGGATATCATTATCGACCCTGATGGCCTCATTCAGCCGTTTTTTGATCGGATTCCGGAATTGCGATCCAGCTATAAGCGCGCTGGTATTTTTTATACGAAGCGCGAAATGCGGGTCAACAGCTGATCTTGTTTACTCTTCGCTCATGGCGGCCACCCTCAAAGCTGGAGTGAAGAAAACGGTCCAGAATTTTTTCAGCGAGTTCCAAATTGATGAAACGGGCTGGCAGACACAGAATGTTGGCGTTATTGTGCTGGCGGGCAAGGGATGCAAGTTCTTCATTCCAGCAAATGGCAGCCCGGATACCTTGATGCTTGTTGGCGGTAATGGCCTGACCGTTGGCGCTGCCGCAAACAAGAACACCCAAATCAAATTCCTTTTTTTCTACGCTGCTTGCGACGGGATGGGCAATGTCGGGATAATCCGCCGATTCAGTATTGAAGCTGCCAAAATCCCTTACTCCATAGCCATTCTTCTCAAGCCACTTTTTCAACAGCTCCTTGTATTCAAACCCTGCGTGGTCTGCGCCGATGGCTATTTTCTCCATCATACCGATTGTTGTTCTGTCCCCGATTGTTGTTCTGTCCCCGATTGTTTTGCCGCCTTCTCCTGTTGTTCAGCCAGCAGTTCGGCCTCTTCCTCTCTTTTCTTTCTCCTCACAACGTATGCGGATATGAAGATACTGCTTTCGTAAAGTAAGTACAAGGGGATTGAAATCACGCTCTGACTCAACGGATCCGGAGAAGGCGTAACGATAGCACCGATAATCAAAATAACAATGATCGCGTGCTTGCGGTACCTGCGCATAAACTGCGGCGTCAGAATTCCGATCTGCGTGAGGAAATAGACTACGACCGGTAGTTGGAACAGCAATCCACTCCCGATGACCATTGCAACGATGGTGCCCACATACGATGTAATGTCAAATTCATTCTGAATGACACTGCTGATGGAATACGTCGAGAAGAACCAAACCGACATGGGGCACATCACATAATAGCCAAAGGATACTCCGGCAAGAAACAACAATGAAATGGCAGCCACGGCTCCACGGGACACCCTTCGCTCCATGTTGTAAAGCCCGGGGCGCACAAATCTCCAAAGTTCCCAGATAACATACGGAAAGGCCAGGATCAATCCGATCACCATTGCCGATGTGAACTGCATGCTGAATTGGCCCGTCATGTACCGGCTTTGGATTTTGAAGGGAATGAATCGGACGCAAAGACCATCCGAGCCGAGGAGATCGCCGATTTTGCACAAGAACCGAAACGTGGGGAATTCGGGCCGGGCTGGGGCAAAAATAATGTTATCAAAAATCCAGGTCGCTTTGATAAACGCGATGATCATGAAAACCACCACCGCGATCAGAGCCCGAACGACATGCCATCGCAACTCCTCGAGGTGATCGAGGAAAGACATTTCTTTTTCTTCACTCATGGTCAAACCAGGTATTATGCCAAAATCATACTGGCATCTTTATTTTAGCAAGGTGCGAAGATCGCAGAATTAACCGCGATAACTTCAAAAAATAACAATTAATTGTACAGCGGGAATTTCTGCACAAACTTGTTCACTTTTTTCTTCACCGCCTTCAAATGCTTTTGGTCTTCGGGTTTCTTTAGTACTTCGTCAATCAACTCCACTATTTTAACAATTTCGTTTTCTTTCATGCCGCGCGTGGTAACGGCCGGTGTGCCGATGCGCATCCCCGAAGTGACAAACGGAGATTGCGTATCGAAGGGCACCATATTTTTATTGATGGTAATGTCCGCCTGGATTAATGCATCCTCGGCCTGCTTTCCCGTCAGGTTCTTTGAGCGAAGGTCAATCAACATCAAATGATTGTCAGTTCCATTGGAAATGATTTTATACCCCCGCTCGACAAAGGCATGGGCCATCGCTTTTGCATTCCTCGCCACCTGTACGATGTATTCGAAATATTCATCCGTGAGGGCCTCCGCAAAGGCTACGGCTTTCGCTGCGATTACATGCTCCAGAGGTCCTCCCTGGGTGCCGGGGAATACGCCGGAGTCCAGCACCGATGAGATTTTCCGGATTTCGCCTTTGGGTGTCTTCAATCCCCAGGGGTTATCGATATTTTTTCCAACCAGGATGAGCCCACCGCGCGGGCCGCGCAACGTCTTGTGGGTCGTGGTAGTCACAATATGACAATGTTCCATCGGGTCACTTAGTAAACCGCGCGCAATGAGTCCGGCGGGATGGGAGATATCGGCCACCAAAACGGCACCCGCGGCATCAGCAGCCTGACGCAGTTTCTTATAATCCCAGTCA
Source organism: Cyclobacteriaceae bacterium (assembly GCA_041484175.1). GTDB lineage: Bacteria > Bacteroidota > Bacteroidia > Cytophagales > Cyclobacteriaceae > ELB16-189. Next base: position 3,823 of record JBGPGZ010000305.1, read on the forward strand.
CGGCTATACGCCGAGGCCCCGCAAATGATCATCTTCGGTTTTTCGCGCTGTGCTATTTCAATAACTTTATCAAAATCAATCAACCCGGTTTCTCTTTCAACTCCATAAAAGGTGGGCTGGTATAATTTTCCTGAGAAGTTGACAGGTGATCCATGCGTGAGATGGCCGCCGTGCGAAAGATCAAAGCCGAGAATTTTGTCACCGGGCTTTAAACAAGCGAGCATCACGGCGGCGTTGGCCTGGGCACCCGAGTGAGGCTGCACGTTGGCCCAGCTTGCCCCAAATAATTCCTTGACACGGTCGATGGCCAATTGCTCGATCTCATCCACCACTTCGCACCCGCCATAATATCGCTTGCCGGGAAGGCCTTCCGCATATTTGTTAGTCAAGACGGTACCCTGGGCCTTCAAGACCTGCTCAGACACGAAATTCTCGGAGGCAATAAGTTCAAGGCCATTTTGTTGGCGGTGTTTTTCTTTTTCAATAAGGTCGAATACAATTTTATCTCTTTTCATGATCGCAGATTGAACGCTGATTAAACTGATTGTGCTGATTTTGAGCTTTTCTTAAGAAAGGGCAAAAATAAGGGAAGGGTTTTGAATAATGTACTTTTGGCGCGCAAATTGAACCAAATCGCTTTACCAGGACCCGCTGCTGCCGCCACCGCCAAAGCTCCCGCCGCCGCCGGAGAACCCGCCACCGCCAAAAGAACCGCCACCGCTGCTTCCCCAACCGGAACCAAGAGACCATCCGCTGCCTGTCCGGCCGCTAGACGACTGCCACTTCATCATCTTGGCTTTTCCCCAGGCACTTTTTCCGATCAGGACTTTGGCGATGGGCATGCCGATGATATAGAGCCCTAATAATCCAACGCCACCGGTAACTCCCAGAATAAACATGGGAAACGTTCCATAGAATGGAATAAGAAATGCGTACAACCCCCAACCTGCGCAACCCTGTGAAAAGAGGGCTATAAAAGTGAACAGACCCAGAATGCCAAATACAAACAAACCAATAAATATCCGCTCCTTCAGGCCGAGCTCTTCACCGCCCATGTTTCCTGCATCGGTGGCTTTATACTCACCTCCAATTGCCATGATGATTGCATTGACAGCCGCCGTCACGCCTCCGTCGTAGTCTCCCCTTCGAAAACTGGGAGCCATTTCATTCCGGATAATGCGATTGCTTTGGGCATCGGTGAGAACACCCTCCAATCCGTGTCCAACTTCAATACGCATTTTGTGATCGTCGATCGCGATGAGCAAGAGTACCCCGTTATCATTTTTCTTTGTTCCGAGTTTCCATTTTTCCACGACCCGCACAGAATAATTTTCAATCACTTCTCCGTCGAGCGAAGGAATGATCAACACCGCTATCTGGTTGGTGGTTGAGTCCTCATATTTTTTGAGCTGCTTTTCCAGTTGGTCGATGGTGGCTTGCGAAAGAGCCTTGGCCTCGTCGTGCACGCGCAGACCCCAAAGCTCGGGCACAGGCTTTTGGGCAATACAAAAAATGCCGGCGAATTGGAAGAGGATAAAAAGCAGGCAATCCCGATAGACATCGGGAGCAGCGGGCAGGCAAAGTTTTTTCATGCTTTTGAGACCTAATTTCACATTCACAGTCATCGTCCTACAGTTTCTTCAAAAAAAAGTGAGTCCTTCACCATGAATCGCTGGATCCGCCTCCGCCAAAACTTCCACCGCCGCCAAAATCAGAACCGGAGCTCCATGAACCGGAACTTC
>JBGPGZ010000306.1:0-5562 GCA_041484175.1 Cyclobacteriaceae bacterium
ACCTCGTAATTCGTACCTCGTACCTCGACATTCGTACCTCGTAACTTAACAAAGATGTCAGTCGATAAAATCTACCAATACAATTTTCCAACCATTATCCGCTTTGGTGCGGGAGCACGCCTGGAGCTGGGGGATTACCTGGTGAAGAACAGCCTTTTGCGCCCCCTGGTGGTTACCGATCCAACGGTATCGCTACTTCCGTTTTTCAAGGACATCATCGATGGTCTGAAGAAAAAGAATATATCCGTTGAGGTCTTTCATGATATTCACAAGAACCCGGTAAAATCGGATGTGTACAAAGGAACCGATGCCTTTGATTCCGGGAAGCGTGATTCGATCGTGGGCATCGGCGGCGGGGCCGCGTTGGATGTAGCCCGTGCGATTGTGTTGCGCGTGCATCACCGCGAGGATCTTTTTAAATACGACGACTTGATCGGCGGGGATGTTTATGTCACCAACGAGGTTCCTCATTTCGTCACCATTCCGACAACCGCCGGCACCGGAAGTGAGGTTGGACGGAGTGCGGTTATTTCCGATGATGTAACCCACCAGAAGAAAATCCTATTTGCCCCAAAGTTGCTTGCAAAAATCGTCTTTGCCGATCCGATCGTCACAATGGAATTGCCGCCCCCGGTAACAGCTGCCACCGGGATGGACGCCCTGACTCACAACATGGAGGCGTATTTGGCGAAAATGCCGCATCCTTTGTGTGAAGGAATCGCCTTGCAGGGAATTTCGTTGATCAACCAATCGCTGGAGAAAGCGGTCAACCGTCCTGATCTTGAGTCGCGAAGCAACATGCTGATGGCATCGCTCATGGGCGCGGTTGCTTTTCAAAAAGGATTGGGCGTAGTCCATTCACTGGCGCATCCCCTTTCGGCTTTACTGGATACCCATCATGGGTTGGCAAACGCCGTCAATATTCCATACGGGATGGAGTTTAACATTAAGGGCTTTGAGCATAAATTCAGACAAATCGCAAGGGCCCTTGAATTAAAAAATGAAACCGGGGAGGCCGTCGTGCAGTATTTATTCGACCTTAATTCAAAAATCAATATCCCGCATAAGCTCAGCGGCATCGGTGTAAAGCAGGAGCATATTGAAACACTGGCCGATTTGGCGTTTGCCGATTTTGCCCACCCCAATAATCCAAAGCCGGTTGGCCGCGAAGATTTTAAACGGTTATACCAAAAAGCGCTGTGAGCCGTAAGATAATTATCGGGATTACGGATTGTTCCAAATATCTCAATTACGAAAAATGGATATTGAAGGAACCGGAGGTTGAGGTAATCAAGCTGGGCTATGACAATAATTTTGATATCATCAGAAAATGCCAGGGAATTGTGTTGACCGGAGGAGAAGATGTTCACCCCAGATTCTACCATCGGCCCGAGTATTTGAATTATTGCAACCGGGAGGACATTGATGAGAATCGGGATGAGTTTGAGTTGAAGGTAATGGAGTATTCGCAAAAAAATAGCCTTCCGGTGCTGGGCATTTGCCGGGGATTGCAGATCGCGAATGTTTATTTTGGAGGTACTCTCATCCCCGATATTCCTTCGTTTGGAAAATTCAACCACGTAAAATTTGAGCCCGGCAAGGACCGCTATCATTCGATTCGCGTTGACCACAATAGTGCATTAAAAAAGATCGTCGCAGTGGAGCTAGGGGAAGTCAACAGTGCGCATCACCAAAGTGCTGACAAGATTGGCGAGGGCCTGGTGGTCAGTTCTCTATCGGAAGACGGTGTGGTGGAGTCAATTGAAAGAAAGGCTCCAGAAGGTAAACCATTCCTGTTGCTGGTGCAGTGGCACCCCGAGCGAATGATTTCTCAGCATAGCCCGTTTGTCAGGGGGATAAGGGCGAGTTTTATGGAGAACGTTGGTATTCGTTAATTCGATAATCCGGTTATTTGTTAAAAGACGTAAGTCTGCGCAATCAGTGTGATCAGCGGTCGGTAATTCGGTGATTGGAAAAGGTAAGGAGGAGGGAGTGAGAGTAATCGGTAGGTCGGTGATTCGATAATTCGGTGATCGGTGATCGGTATTCGGTGATTCGGTGAGTGGGAAGAAATAAGGAATAAGAAGTAGGGAGTGAGTAGGTAATGTGATAAAGGAATTAAAACATTAATCGAATAACACAGTTTAAAAAATTACTTTTAGTCCCGTAGGGACGAGATATTGGTAGGAATAATCACACAAGGACCGGATGAGTCCCGTTAGGGACGACATATGGTCGTGATTCGGATTCAGGTATTTGAATTAGATTAATTAACGTGTATGCAAGTTATCAATCCTGCTACAGGAGAAGTAGTTCGCGAGATCAAGGAAGACACAAAAGAAAGTGTGGCGCTTAAGTTTCAGGCGCTACGGGCTTCTCAACCGGCATGGCAGAAGGTCCGTATCCCCGAACGGGTACAGTCCCTGAGAAAATTTTCAGATTTACTGGAAAAGAACATTGAATCCCTGGCAGCCATCCTCACATCGGAAGTAGGGAAGCCATTACAGCAATCGCGTAATGAAATAAATGGAGCACGGACCAGAATGAAATGGCTGGTTGATAACGCCGAAAAATACTTATCCGACGAGCACATGACGCAGGAACCCGGATTGACCGAACGGATTTCCTACGAACCGCTCGGCGTCGTGTGCAATATTTCAGCGTGGAACTACCCCTATCTCGTAGGCGTGAACGTACTAGTGCCGGCTTTACTGGCGGGAAACGCAGTGCTATACAAACCATCGGAATATTCAACCCTGACCGGATTGGAAATTGAAAGACTACTCAAGGAAGCGGGCGTTCCGAAAGATGTCATGCATATTGCCGTGGGTGCCAGGGCCGTGGGGGAATTGCTGTTGGAACTTCCCTTCAATGGCTATTTCTTTACAGGTTCCTACAAAACAGGAAAATACATTTACGATAAAGTATCGTCCAGGATGGTCCCCTGCCAATGTGAACTGGGCGGAAAAGATCCATTGTACGTTGCTGATGATGTTGCAGACATAAAAGCAGTTGCAGCAGGCACCGCAGACGGCGCGTTTTATAACAATGGCCAGAGCTGTTGTGCGGTGGAGCGGATTTACGTCCAGGAAAAGATCTATGACCGGTACGTGGATGAATTTCTTAAGGAAGTGAAATCCTGGAAAATAGGGAAGCCAACGGAGGAGGGTGTGTATATCGGGCCGTTGAGCCGCAAAGAACAGGTCAACGTATTGGAAAACCAGGTAAGTGACGCCGTACAGAAAGGAGCAAAGGTTCTCACGGGAGGAAAACCGATTTCCGGAAAGGGCTACTTTTTCGAGCCAACGGTCCTGGTCGATGTCAATCACCATATGAGTGTTATGCGCGATGAATCATTTGGCCCCATCATCGGAATCATGAAGGTCAAAAATGATGATGAAGCCGTTCAACTCATGCAAGACACGGAATACGGACTTACGGCTGCGGTTTATAGCAGCGACCGGGGACGCGCGGAAAAAATTCTGGAAAAGATCAATGCGGGGACAGGCTATTGGAATTGCTGCGACCGTGTGAGTGCTGCACTTCCGTGGAGTGGCCGCATCCACTCCGGATTCGGGACGACGCTTTCGCATGCTGGACTACGCGCCTTTACCAAACCCAAGGCATACCACCTGAAAGGTTAAGGGGGAACATCCCCCTCTTCTTTACAGCGGGGCGGGGTGAGGGTATCCATCAATTATTTCGGTGAATGGAAGTGAACACGTCTTTTAAAAGGACTAAATTTCTAAATAAATCTTATCGATTATGAATCTGAACATCGATGCACAAAAACAAAACACCTACGATGCGATTGTGGTGGGCTCCGGAATCAGCGGCGGATGGGCGGCAAAGGAACTAACCGAAAAGGGACTAAAGACCCTGGTGCTGGAACGCGGTCGTAATGTAGTGCATGTTACAGACTACCCCACCATGACCCTGGAACCCTGGCAGCTACCCAACGCTAACCGGCTCACGCAGGAGGAACTGAAATTCTATCCCGTGCAATCACGCACCGGCTGGGTCAGTCAGGCGAATAAACACTTTTGGGTCAAAGACACCGAAAACCCATACAACGAGATCAAGCCGTTTGACTGGATCAGGGGGTATCATGTCGGTGGACGATCGATCACCTGGGGAAAGCAAACCTATCGCCTCTCACCCATGGACTTTGAATCCAATGCGAAAGAAGGAATTGGGGTCGATTGGCCTCTTCGCTATGAGGACCTGGCCCCCTGGTACGATCTTGTCGAAACCTACATTGGCGTAAGCGGCCGTGCGGAGGGACTTGCCAACCTTCCCGATGGGAAGTTTCTTCCTCCGATGGAATTGAATTGCGTCGAAGAAGTATTTCGCGACCGCGTTGCGGAAAAATTCAACGGAAGAAAAATAACGATTGGCCGGGTTGCACATCTTACGGCGCCCTTAAAGCACGATCCAAGCCGGGGAGTTTGCCAATCAAGAAACCTGTGTGACCGGGGCTGCCCATACGGGGCCTACTTCAGCAGCAATTCTTCCACGTTGCCGGCCGCCATAAAGACCGGCAATATGACGTTAAGACCTTATTCGATTGTCGATTCTATTATTTATGATGAGAAGAAGGGAAAAGCGGTAGGGGTGAAAGTGCTGGATTCGGAAACAAAAGAGATGATTGATTTTTATGCAAAGGTCATTTTCCTTAACGCCTCTACTCTGGGCAGCACATTCATACTTCTTAATTCAACGTCGCGTCGTTTCCCCAATGGATTAGGCAATGGAAGCGGCGAGTTGGGCCATAATCTGATGGACCATCAGTACCGCGCCGGAGCAGCGGGTGATTTTGAAGGTTTTGAAGACAAGTACTATGTCGGCCGCAGACCCAATGGGATTTATATTCCCCGCTTCCGCAACATCGGCAACGATAAGCGTAAGGATTACATTCGCGGGTTTGGCTACCAGGGTTCTGCCAGTCGTGAAGGCTGGATGCGCGGCGTCAAGGAAATGATGATCGGCGCCGATCTGAAAGAAGCCGTCACTAAACCGGGAGGCTGGACGCTGGGTATGTCTGGCTTTGGAGAGTGCTTACCGTATCATGAAAACAAAGTGAGCCTTAACAAGGATAAAAAGGATAGCCATGGGTTGCCCACGTTAGATGTGGATGCTGAATGGAAGGAGAATGAAAAGGCCATGCGAAAGGACATGAAAGAGGCGTCTGCCGAGATGTTGGAGGCGGCGGGTTTTAAGAATGTCAGAATGTTTGATGCGCCAGACAATATAGGCCTGGGCATCCACGAGATGGGAACTGCCCGGATGGGGAAAGATCCAAAAACCTCCGTGTTGAACAAGTGGAACCAGGTCCATGAGGCACCGAATGTTTTTGTTACCGATGGCGCTTGCATGACATCTTCCGCTTGCCAAAATCCATCGCTGACGTACATGGCGTTGACAGCGCGGGCGGTGGATCATGCTGTAAGTGAAATGAAGAAGGGATGATCAGGATTGATCAGGATTTTCAGGATTGATCAGGATCGTCAGGATTAAAGGATTATCAGGATCGGGATGATCAGGATTAATGGGAAAGGGGCT
>JBGPGZ010000307.1:0-5504 GCA_041484175.1 Cyclobacteriaceae bacterium
ATTATAAAAGATAAAGAAAATGACATCTTCTAAATCATCACGCAGGAAATTTATAAAGAAAGCGGTTGGTACGGCGCTTGCAAGCGGCGCAATTCCTTCCTTTCTCCAGGCAAGGCAAAAGAATCAAACCTTCGAGCTGCACCCACGCCCATCAGAAAAGAAAAAATTTGGTGCTAACGACCAGGTAAATATTGCTGTTATTGGCATGGGTATCATGGGCTTTAACAACTTGCATACTTCATCTCAACTCTCCGGGGTAAAGCTGGTAGGAGTCTGTGATCTTTACAGCGGCCGCCTGGAGCGGGCCAAAGAACTTTATGGAAAAGATATTTTCACTACTAAAAACTACCAGGAGATACTCGATCGCAAGGATGTGGACGCGGTGATCGTCGCGACCTCAGACCACTGGCACGACCATATTTCGATTGACGCAATGAACAAGGGCAAGCATGTGTATTGTGAAAAGCCGATGGTGCATAGGTTGGAGGAGGGGGCTGAGGTGATTTCGACACAAAAGAAGACGGGAAAAGTGTTTCAGGTCGGGAGTCAGCGTGTGAGCTCCATTGTTACAGACAAGGCGCGGGAGATTTTTGAATCGGGGGTGATTGGCCAATTGGTGCTTGTTGAAACCTGGAACGACAGACAAGGTGCCAACGGGGCCTGGCAATATTCCATTCCCACGGATGCCCAATCGGCAGGCGCCGTGGATTGGGAAAGATTCTTGGGCGACGCGCCCAAAGTAGCCTATGACCCGGTTCGTTTCTTTCGATGGAGAAATTATCAGGACTATGGAACAGGCATCGCTGGCGACCTGTTTGTCCATCTCTTTTCCGGATTGCATGCCATCACCGGTTCAAAAGGCCCGAATCGCATCTACGCCACCGGTGGTTTGCGATACTATAAAGACGGCCGCGATGTGCCCGATATCATTACCAGCCTCCACGATTACGCAGCAAGCGACAAACACCCTGCTTTCACATTGCAAATGCGCGTGAACTTCGTCGATGGCTATCATGGCGATGAACGGATACGGATCGTGGGCTCTGATGGAGTAATTACCGTCGGCTGGACCTCGGTTAAAGTAGAGAGGAACAAGACCCCCAAAGCTCCGGGTTATGGTGGGTGGGATTCATTTGCAACTTTTACCGAAGCGCAGCAAAAGGATTACGAAAAATGGTATAAAGCTCATTACCCGCCTGATAAACCTGCCATGGCTGAACCTGGCTTCGAGTACAAGGCACCCGAAGGATACAGCGCCAACGCCGATCATCATCTTAGCTTTTATGCCGGTATTCGCGAGGGCAGACCCATCAAGGAAGATGCCTTGTTTAGCATGCGCGCTGCAGGCCCGGCGCTGGCTTGCAATAAAAGCTATTTTGAAAAGAAAATTGTCACCTGGGATCCTGAAACAGCAAAAGTGGTCTAAAAAGGCAGCTAAGGAAGCTATCTTTCCGGTCAGTTGGTAAAATCTTTGCCTCGTGAATACACCTTTTGAGTCGGTTTGCATAAATTAGTTAACTCACTTTAATAATGAAATCATGCCAATAAAATCAATTTCAGGTCTTGTCAGATCCTGGGGAATGTGTCTTGCGCTCAGCATCGGATCTCATGCTTTGGTCGCACAGAAGATTGGGCTTGAATTGTATAGCCTGCGAGAGCAATTTAAAACCGATGTGCCCGGTACCCTGGCCAAAATAAGAAGTTGGAATATCCATGAGATCGAGGGCGGAGGCAGCTATGGAATGTCACTGGATGACTATAAGAAGCTGCTGACGCTAAATGATCTCCAGATGATCAGCGTAGGAGCTGATTTCCAAAAACTCAAAGATGACCCGAAATCTATCGTTCAGGAGGCAAGAGCGTTCGGGGCTAAGTACGCCGTGTGTTTCTGGATTCCACACAATGGAACTGAATTTACTATCGAGGACGTAAGAAAAGCAGTTGCCGTTTTTAATGCAGGAGGAAAAGTACTGAAGGAAAACGGAATTTCGCTTTGTTATCACGCGCATGGATTTGAATTCAGACCCTATGAGGGCGGTACGCTCTTTGACAACCTTGCGAAAAATACGGATCCCAGATTTTTCAATTTCGAGATGGATGTTTTCTGGATCAAGCACCCCGGTCAGGATCCCGTGGCGCTGTTAAAGAAATACCCAAAGAGATTTTTGCTGATGCACCTGAAAGACAGGAAACCCGGCACCGAAGGAAATCAGAATGGCAATGCAGACGTGGAGACCAATGTGGTGCTCGGACAGGGAGACGTTGGGATAGCTGCGATCATGAAGGTGGCCAGAAAGGCCGGCGTGATGCACTATTTTATTGAAGATGAATCTTCACGATCGGAACAACAAATACCACTGAGTCTTGCTTTCTTGCATAATTTGAAATAGATAATAAACTCATGAAGAAAACAATTGCCCTGACCTGTTTGATGCTCCAGGCGGGCGTCATTGCAAAAGCGCAAGTCACCGTGAAGAATTTACTAACGGAGAACCGTACAAATCCGATTGGGCTTGATGCACAGCAGCCACGGTTAAGTTGGCAATTGTTGTCTGAGAAACGCAATGTTACACAGACCGCCGCTGAAATAAAGGTTACGTCAGAGAACCGGGTGGTGTGGAGTTCCGGCAAATGGCTGTCTGGTCAGTCCGTTCAGGTTCCATACGATGGCAGCCCTTTGCAATCCGGGAAAAAATACTTCTGGCAAGTCCGCGTGTGGGACAATTCAGGAAAGGTATCGGCCTGGAGCGAGCAGGGCTACTGGCAGATGGGGTTACTCGGAGATGCCGACTGGAAAGCAAAATGGATTGCAGCCGGTTTTCCGGAGGACACAATCCAACGTCCAAGTCCGTTGTTCCGAAAGAAATTCAGCACTTCCAAAAAAATTGCTGCGGCCACGGTTTACATCACGTCCCATGGCTTATATGAGGCCTTTATCAATGGCAAGCGATTAGGAGACGCTTGCCTTACACCCGGCTGGACCAGTTACAATAAAAGATTGCAATACCAACAGTATGATGTTACCTCGTTGCTCACAGTTGGCGATAATGCGGTTGGGGTAGTGCTCGGCAGTGGCTGGTACCGGGGATTTATTGGTTTCAGGAGTCAAAAGAATTTTTATGGAAAGGAACTGGCGCTACTTCTCCAACTCGACATCAATTATGCCGACGGAACCTCTGATTTGATTACTTCCGATGGGTCATGGAAATCATCCACCGGCAGCATTGTCAGTTCGGAGATCTATCATGGTGAAACCATTGATGCCAGAAAGGAAAAAGTGGGATGGAATACAGCCGGCTATAAAGATGAGGATTGGCCTGGTGTTATTGTTAAGAGCGACATCCGATCCCTCCTGATTGCTACTTACAATGAACCAGTGAAAAAGCACGAGATCTTCAAACCCATTAAGATATTCACCACCCCCAGGGGTGAAAAACTGATCGACTTTGGCCAAAACCTGGTGGGGTGGGTACAAGTGAAAGTCAAAGGAAATGCTGGCGACCGGATCGTCATTTCGCACGCGGAGGTACTCGACAAATTTGGAAATTTCTACACAGAAAATTTGCGGCCGGCCAAACAGCAGGATATTTACATTCTGAAAGGAGGGGCAGAGGAATTCTTTGAACCCCATTTTACTTTCCAGGGATTCCGGTATATCAAGATCGATGGCTACCCGGGGGAAATCAAGCCTGAGAATTTTGACGCCGTGGCTTTGTATTCAGATATGAAGTCGACCGGAAGCTTTGCTTGTTCCAATACGCTGATCAATCAGCTGCAACACAATATCCAATGGGGTCAGCGGGGTAATTTTCTGGATGTTCCTACCGATTGCCCGCAGCGTGATGAGCGTCTTGGCTGGACAGGAGACGCCCAGGCATTTTCCAGGACGGCGACTTTCAACTTTGGAGTAAATAATTTCTTCGCAAAGTGGTTAAAGGACGTGGCCGCCGATCAAATCGAAGGAAGTGTTCCCTTTGTGGTACCCAACGTGTTGGGCCCGGGAGCTGGCGGCTCGGCAGGATGGGCAGATGCGGCGACGATCATTCCGTGGAACATGTATCTGGCATATGGAGATAAAAGAATTTTGGAAGATCAATATGAAAGCATGAAGGCCTGGGTGGGGTACATGCAACGCAATAGCACCAACGACTTATGGAACAAAGGCTTTCATTTTGGCGACTGGCTATTCTATCGCCCCTTTGATGACAACGATGGAAGATCGGCCGTTACCGACAAATACCTGATTGCTCAATGTTTCTATGCTTATTCAACGGAGTTGGTGATCAAAGCTGCCACCGTGTTGGGAAAAACCGACGATGTTGCGGAGTATTCAAGTCTGTTAAAAAAAGTAAAGGAGGCCTTTGTAAAAGAATATGTTACCTCCGGCGGTAGGCTCGTTTCTGGAACCCAGACTGCCTATGTTCTTGCCTTGAATTTTGAAATGCTCCCAGAATCAATGCGATCAGCGGTGGCTGAGAAGCTGGTCCAAAATATTAAGGCCTACGGCAATCATCTCACTACCGGTTTCCTGGGAACACCGTATCTATGCCACGTCCTTACCCGCTACGGTTACACCGACATCGCCTACACGCTGCTGCTGCAAGAAACATATCCGTCGTGGCTCTATCCTGTGAAGATGGGCGCCACTACTATCTGGGAACGTTGGGACGGAATAAAGCCCGACAGCACTTTTCAGACTCCCAATATGAACTCGTTCAATCACTATGCCTACGGCGCAGTCGGTGACTGGATGTATAGAACGATCACGGGCATTGATACGTATGAAGATTCACCGGGATACAAACACATCCGGATCTTACCTCACATCGGAGGCATGCTGACTTTCGCAAACGCCGATCTTCAAACCTATTATGGAAAGGTTAGTTCACACTGGAAGATAGAAAACGGAAAATTGCTTTTCGATATTGAAATTCCCGTCAATACTTCAGCGACGTTGCACATACCGGCTTCATCGGCTTCCGATATTTTAGAAAGTGACAAACCGGTCGCGGCCGCTGCGGGGATTGGAGTAACCGGATCGGCAAACGGGTATGTTATCCTCGGGGTTGGCTCGGGTATCTATCACTTCGCATGCCCCTCGCCAATAAAGTAGGATGCATTAACCTGGTTTCATGCAAATAATCCTTGGTGTAATCTTCCACTTTATAGGAGGCTTCGCTTCCGGAAGCTTTTATATGCCCTATAAAGAGGTGAGGGGTTGGGCCTGGGAAAGCTATTGGATCGTGGGGGGTCTATTTTCATGGCTCATCGTTCCGCCTCTGGCCGCCTGGCTTACGCTTCCGGGCTTTTCTGAAATTATTTCAAATACGCCTGTGTCGTCGTTGAAATACACTTTTCTGTTTGGTGTGCTTTGGGGCATTGGCGGACTCACCTACGGTCTTGGAGTCCGTTACCTGGGCATGTCGTTGGGTAATTCTGTCGTACTCGGATTTTGTTCCGCATTTGGCGCCCTGGTGCCCTCGGTTTACTACAACATTTTTCCC
>JBGPGZ010000308.1:0-5500 GCA_041484175.1 Cyclobacteriaceae bacterium
GTCTTCCCTCAGCGTTTGTTCCACCATACTCATGGTCTCGACAAATTCGCGCCAATCCATTTTCGACAAAAAACGCAAGCTGTTGATGCTGTTGCTCATCGAAACCTGGTCAGCAGCTTGCTTTTGGTTTTCAGCGAGTACCAGCGAATTAATCGTAAACCCGGCTTCGGACAAATGTTGTTCAATCCAGCTAAGTACCAGCGTCAGGTTTGGGCCCTTCCATTGCAACTTGCGCGTAAGCTCCGCAACGAATGCGCTGACCATGGGCGGACCAGACCTGGCCATATCGGCGATCACCAATACAAGGTTTTTGGGATTTTTTTCTGCAGTCTCTATGATCAAGTCGGCCCAATGATGAGCGAGATCTGCATCAATGCGGTCGATGCCAATCCTGGCAGCAACGCGCCTCAGGTTTTCAAGTAATGACAGGCGCAACATGATCGGGATCGCCCACAATTCTCCGAGGGTGAGGTGCCTTACTTTTTGATAGGCCTCGATGAACCTCCTCAACCCTTGCATATCTACATGACCATCGCTGTGGGAGATGATTTGAATGGCAATGTCATACACCCTTGGAAATCCGGCCGACGGACCACTGCGAAGTTTCGGTAATCCTTTGCTATATCCCTTTGGCAGATACCGTTTTCCGGTGCGAATCTGTTCTTCGATGAGATAGAAGTTATCGAGTAACCATTCCCCGGCGGGCATCACAGGCGTTTTCTTTCTCACCGTTGCTTGCAGGAGCGTTGTAACGCGGAATAATATTTCCTCATTTTCGGCCAGCCTTTTTAACAACCTTTCCGGTGCAAAGCCGGGACTTAATTGATGTGAATGTGCAAGCTGCCCTGCATGTTGTTCCATTTGCTCGATGCTGAATAGCCTTGACCGCAATGGAGGCTTTTCATTTACATCCTTCCGGCTGAAACTATCTTTTTGAAAGTACTGACGTAATGGAGACAATAACTCACCAAGGGGGCCTGATTTCACCTTCATAAACTGAGCCTGTTTATTATGATCTTATAACGATATGCGGGCTGCGCCAAATGGCCTTCAGCTGTCAATGGTCGATGGATTGCACAAAAAATCGTTCCATGGATGCGCTGCTTAATGCTGACCAGGTGATTTGAGGCGATCACAGTCTTTCAGTGGTTCTTACCCGTAAAAAGAACCTCCGGAAATGGAATAAGATCCCGCTGGCCCTGAAAGAAAATATACCCTCTTGACCGCCCAATTTGACAACGATTGATTGGGTACTATTATACACAACTTCCCGTCATTTTCATCCTCTTTGCCGGTTTTAACCCACCACTGCCATGGCATTCTTTTTTCATTGGGTTGATGTACAGCTTAAATTCAGCATTATCCTTGATTCAAAAGAGAAAGTAGTAAGGACAAATTTTTAACAAATAAAAACCATGAAAATATACATTTTAGCATTTGGCCTTGCAGCGGCCCTTTCCAGCTGCGGCACAAAAGAGAGAACTCAACTGCAGTTAAAGGTTGATTCACTCAACTATGCCCTCACTGAAAGCAAGAAAGCGGAAGTCGCCATCAACGAAGTGGGTATCATGCTTGACTCAATTGATGCGAATCGCCATGCCTTGCGCGTGAATATCGTAGGGGGCATTTCTTACGCCGACTACATCAGCAGGCTAAAAGACATCAATACCAACATTAAAGAATCGCAGGCGAAACTGGCCGCGCTGGAAACAAACCTGAAGAACACAAAAGGTGCTTCCGCAGCTACGATCAGAAGACTAAAAACGGATTTGGATGCAAGGTCTCAGGAAATTGTCGCGCTACAAATGGACGTTGTTACGCTGCGTGAGCAAAACAGAAATCTGTTTGCGAATGGTAACATGAAGGATTCAATCATATCAAGCAAAGATGAAGTGATCAAGCTGAAAAACGCCGACGTTGCTTCATTGGAAGGACTGGTACAAGACATCAACGACCAGAACAGAATCAAGGTCGCGAATCTCTATTTTGCCCAGGCGCAGGCGCTTGAGGTGGCTGCCAACCGAACCAAATTTGCACCTCGCAAGAAGAAGGAAACAAGGCGTGAAGCTTTGGAATTGTATAAACTCTCTTTCTCGCTTGGCAACATGGATGCCGAGGCTAAAATACAAGCGTTGGAAAAAGAGCTTAGTTAATCTAAGATAAGTAGTTCAAGAAGCCGTGACTGTTGAAGTCACGGCTTTTTTTGTTTGGAAAACTGGTTTCGTACGTTAAGAGTTAATCAATTCTTCCAGGCTCTCGCCGGTTTGAGCCTTGCCGGTCTGTAATGTCATCGCCCAGATCTTCCCTGGCCTTTTCTGCCAATTCAAGTAGCTTTTCCACGATTTCCGCATATTGTTTTTGAACATCATAACGCTCACCTGGATCCCGACGGAGATCATATAGCGCTTGCGGAACCTGAAATGTTTCGCTTACGAGTCCGGGGTAACCATCCGCTCCGACTACCCCATTTTCGTAAGTTCGACTTGGATGAGGTAAAATCAATTTCCAGTCGTGCCAGCGAACGGCTTCAAGGCTATTCTTTCTATAATAGTAGTAAAACTCCTCGCGGGGATTCGCACTTACTTTGCCTTTTAAAACGGGCATCAAACTCACCCCGTCAATCTTATGATTTATGCTAACTCCTGCATAATCCGCTAATGTTGGAAAGAGGTCGAGCGTTGTGGCCAAGCTGTTGGTGATAACTCCTTCCTTGATAACTCCTCTCCATCTCATGATGCAGGGGACTCTTACGCCTCCCTCGAAAGACGTGCCTTTGCCTTCGCGAAGCCCTCCCGTTGAACCCGCATGATTCCCAAAGTTTAACCACGGGCCATTATCGCTGGTAAAGATCACCAGGGTGCTCTTGTCCAGGTTGGTCTCTTTTAGCGTTTTCATAATTTCGGAAACGGACCAATCCACCTCCATCATGACATCACCGTACAAACCTTGCTTGCTTTTTCCTTTAAACTTCGGGGATGCATTGATGGGCACATGGGGCATAGAATGAGCCAGGTATAAGAAAAAAGGCTTTGTGCGATTCTTCTTTATGAATGCAACGGCCTTCTCTGTATACCTGCCGGTCAGTTGCGCCTGATCGTCAAATGTGGTAACTGGTATCTTCTTTTCATTACCTTCAAAAATATGCAGGACAGGGAACCGGTCTTTTCGTTCATCCGTCGCCGGCTTGCCATCGAAGTCAACCGGCCACATGTCGTTAGAATAAGGCAAGCCAAAATATTCATCAAAACCATGCTGCATCGGTAGAAATGGCCTGCTGTCACCAAGGTGCCATTTGCCGATAATGGCCGTGGCATAACCCTTTGTTTTCAGCATTTGAGCAATTGTTATTTCATTGGCGTTCAGGCCTACTTTACTGTTGGGAAACAACGCGCCTGTAATACCGATTCGGTTGGGGTAGCACCCGGTGAGCAATCCGGCCCGCGATGCCGAACAGACTGCCTGAACATCCAGGAAATTCGTAAACCTGATCCCCTCGCGCGCCAATTGGTCGATGGCAGGGGTCTCGTATTCCAGGGCACCGGTGCAACTTAAATCACCATTCCCCATGTCATCCATAAAGATTAAAACAATATTAGGAAGGGGGCGTGAATTGTTTTGACTTTTCGCGACGGGAAAAACAAGGCTAAGAGCGAATAGCAGCATGAAAGCAGGAAAATAGTTTTTAGTCATGTTAATGGATTTTGGGAGTGAAGTAGGTAGCATCCTGTACGCTTTCGCAATCGGCATCCTCTCAAGTAAATATAATCAACGCGCTAGATTTTCAATTTCATTTCTTTTGAGCCTGAACTCTTAGCAATCAGGTTTTCAATTCCGAAACCGCTATCTTCATCCTTCAATCTTTGACAAACATGACCAAGCCTGCCAATCGCGTTTCCCGTCGTACCGTTTTGAAAGGTGCTGCCTCCCTCGCCTCGGTGATGCTTCCCCTTCAGGGTTTATCCAGCGTTCCTTCCTCCAGAGATGGTTTGATCGCCAGCGAGAACAGCAAACCCGGCAGCACAGACTGGCAACTTACGCGCGTGCGAACCGACCAGGACAACTTCCGCTCTACCTGGATCGAGGGTTACTGCTCAAAACAGAGCGTCAAGGCAGGGGAGTTCATAGACATCATGGTCTCCACCGACCCGGTTCGACGATATGAAATCGAGATCTTCCGTACCGGATATTACGGCGGTCGCGGGGCCCGGCAAATGAAAAAACTTGGTCCCTTCCAGGGAAAGACCCAGCCAACACCCACGCCCGGTGTGAAAAACCTCCATGAATGTAAATGGGAATCCTCGGCGCAGCTGACCATTCCTGCTGACTGGATCAGTGGCGTGTACCTGGGCCGGCTCACCACCCTGCAGGAAAATCCAGATGACCCCTATTGGCAAAGCTATGTTGTGTTTATCGTACGCGACGACCGGCCTGCAGATATTCTCTTCCAGTGTTCCGACAACACCTGGCAGGCCTACAACCGTTGGCCCAATAATTATTCCATTTATACACACCCCAAAGACATAGAAGGACCATGGGCTGATGTAAGCTTTGACCGGCCTTATGGACGCGAAGCGCAGTACAAGGAGATTGTCAATGACCCGCTGTCGGTGGGCTCGGGGGCATTTCTTTCTTACGAACGACCACTTGCCTATTTTCTGGAAGAGCACGGTTATGATGTTACCTATTGCTCCAACAGCGACATGATTGCTGCCGACCACGGTCTTCGCTGCAAGTCGTTTATCAGCGTTGGTCATGATGAGTACTGGGACATCCGCCAATTCCGAAGCGTGGAAAAGATGCGCGACGCGGGAGTAAGTCTGCTATTTTTTTCAGGTAACGCCATCTGCTGGGTTACTCCTTTCCGCGACAGCCACAGCGGACAACCCAACCGCATTATCTTCCGCGGCGGGCCCTATGGCGGCGATTATAAATATGCTGTGGAGCGCGAAAAGCTACACGGACCTTTTCCCGAACGAGGTCCGGATGAAGGTTTCTTGCTGGGAGCGCGCAATATTTCGCCCGTCAATGGCGGCGGCGACTGGACCGTCATAAAACCTGAACACTGGATGTTTGAAGGAACCGGCATAAAGAAGGGCGACCGCATACCCGGACTGATTGGCTGGGAATACCATGGTGATCCGCCGGCCATTCCCGGCCTGGATGTTATCGCCGCAGGCACTGCATGGGTTTGGGGCGACACGCCACAGCATTGGACGGCGACGATCTATCCGGGACCGAAGGGCAATTTTGTTTTCAATGCCTCCACCATATTCTGGGCACAGGGTCTGAGTATGCCACCAGGGCACACGTTGCCATGGTCACACTGGAGCCGTCCGCACGGGCCGGATGACCGGGTGAAACGGATCACACACAATTTGCTGAAGCGGGCGATTAGTCATTAGTTGATAAATAGCAGCACATAGGTAACACTTTAAAGTGTAGCACCACATAGGTAACACTATCGACGTTCTTTGACATAAAAAGCTGATACTCACTGCAA
>JBGPGZ010000309.1:0-5495 GCA_041484175.1 Cyclobacteriaceae bacterium
ATCGGAAGCCCTTAACCCTCAAAAGGTTAACTCCTGAAGTTTGAAGTGGACTTGTTCATGATTCTGTTTACCAGACAAACCGGATGGCTGCCTTTTATCAAAGCTATTTCAGGATGATTCGCTCAAGACCCCCTTGCCGGGGTCTTGGCGAGGGGTCCATTATTCATATCTTAAGGACGATACCGGGTCCGTAGAAGCCGCTTTCAATGACTGGTAGCTCACGGTAAGCCAGGCTACGATGATTGAAACCAGGCCCCCGAGGGCAAATACCATTGGGTTGACTTCGGTGCGATAGGCAAAGCTCTCCAGCCACCAATTTGCGGCAAACCACGTTGGCACGATTACCAGGCCAAAAGCAATGATCACCAGCCATGTAAATTCCTTCGACATCATAAGGGTCAGACTGGACACAGTGGCTCCCATGGCTTTGCGGATGCCGATTTCCTTTGTCCTTTGTTCAGCAGTAAAGGCCGCCAGGGCAAACAATCCCAGACAAGCAATAAAAATGGCCAGACCTGCAAACACGGTAAAGATCTTGCTCAACCGCTGTTCTGAACGGAAGAGCTCGTCGTAATTTTCATCCAGAAATTTGTATTGAAAGGGTTCGCCGGAAGCAAATTGTTTCCATTGGGTCTCGATGCCCGCAATCACCTCCCTGGAATTGCCCTGGTAGCGCACCGCCAACAAGTCATTCGTTTTATTAAGCATAATGGAAATGGGTCTCACTTTTTCCCTCAGGGATTCAAAATTAAAATCACGGAATACGCCGATGACTTTCAGCCGCAGTTCTTTGGGACCTCCTCCGCTATAAAGCAATTCCTCATTCAACGGGTCTGTCCACCCAAATTCTTTGACCGCTGCCTCGTTCAAGACGATGGCCATAGAATCCGAAGGGAAATCTTTTGAAAAATACCGGCCTTTGACAAGTTGAAACTTCATCACGTTCTGATGCTCGTAGTCCGCAGTGTAGAGCCCCATAATATGATCCTGGTCGTTTCCTGCCGCCTTGAATACCGTTGTGTTGTTTACTCCCGGAAATGAGTTATTCGTAAAGCTCACTGCCTTCACATCACTTCGCTCGCTTAAAGCATTACGGAACGCTTCTTTGTTCGTTCCCAGTTTACCAATGTTATGAAGATAAAGTACGTTGCGCTTGTCAAATCCCAGGTCTCTCTGCTGCATGAACTCCAACTGATTGAAGACAATGACGGTTGCGATCATAAGGAAAATAGAAATCGCAAACTGAAAAACAACGAGGGCGCTGCGTACACCCTGGCTCTTCACTCCGGCACGGACCTTTCCTTTCAGTACTTCCACCGCATTGAAAGAGGTAAGGTAAAATGCAGGGTAACTTCCTGCAACGATCCCCACAAAAACCATGACAGCAACGATTTCCAGGATGAACCTGAAATTCAGCAGGGCGTCAATACCCAACTCCTTTCCCGCGAGCATGTTAAATGCAGGGATCAAAAGATAGGTGGCCACCAACGCCAGGACCACTGCCAGAAAACTGTAGATCATTGATTCTGCCAGAAATTGCCAAATCATCTGCTCCCGCAAGGAGCCCAGCGTCTTGCGCAACCCCACCTCTTTTGCACGGCCCGCCGACTGTGCCGTACTCATGTTCATGAAATTGATGCACGCAATGATGATGATAAAAATAGCGATGATGCCAAATGTATATACGTACACAATGTTGCCGCCGGGTTCAATATCACCCTGAGAGGTGGAGTGCAGGTGAATGTCGGTTAATGGTGTCAGGTAATATCCATAGGCTCCCCCCTGCTCACTCATTTGCTTCAGGCTGATCCCCATAAACTTTTCGACCTCAGGACCGACATGTTTGATAACCAGGTCCTTGAATTTCTTTTCAATATTGGCAACCGGGGCCTTATCCCGCAGGGTAAAGTAGGTGTATAAGAAGTTATTCAGCCAAATCGTATTCTTCAGATTGTCGGATGAACTGGCTGACAAAAGAAATTGAAAGTGCACATGGGAGTTGGGAGGGGCTTCCTGCACGATCCCTGTAACTTTATACGTCTTATTTTCATTGCCGATGACGAGGAGCTTGCCCAGTGCCGCGTTAGTTCCAAAGTATTTCCTAGCCATCTTTTCCGTTAGCACCACGGAGTTGGGTTCTTTCAGGGATGTCTTTGCATCGCCTTGCAACAGGCGAAAGCTGAAGAAATTAAAGAAGTTGGAATCCGCAAACAGGACCTTATCTTCCACAAACGATTTTTCGTCCAACTTGACAATGACCTCACCGAAATAGGGAGAAATCCGGGTGGCATCTTCTACCTCAGGCACCTCAGCAATCAGCGCGGCTGCCAAGGGGGGGCATGTATTGGCAACATGTATATCCTGACCTCCTATCTTTCCGTGAAGGTCAACCTGATAGATCCGGTTTGCCTTGGCGTGAAAGCGGTCGTAGCTCAATTCATCTTTAATATAAAGGATGATCAGTAAACAGGCTGTGATGCCTACGGTCATTCCCAGGATATTAATCGCCGAGAAGAACTTGTGCTTAAGAATGTTTCTTACCGCAACTTTAAAGTAGTTTTTTAGCATAATCGATTTTCTTTGTTAAATCACACCGCAGGTTCCAGATCCGACTTTTTATCAGACGTACGGGAAGGGAATAGGTTACAATGTTTGCAAAGGATTTTTACTCATCCCTCAACGTTTTTACCGGGTTCATCGAGGCCGTGTTAAACGTCTTGAAACTGACCGCAATTGCCGCGATTGCGAACATCACAGCGATCGAAATGCTAAAGCTAACGATATCCAGTCTCTTATAGTACTCCCAGATTGAATCCATAATCGCATCAGTGGCAAAGTATCCGAATACGCCACCCACGATGCCTGCTATGGATAGAATAACAACAAATTCGAAATTAATGACGCGCGCGATGTTGCCCAGGGTGGCACCCAATACTTTCCGCACTCCAATCTCCTTCATTTTCTTAATGATATTGAGCGAAACCAGCGTGTATAATCCAGTGGCCGACAGAAGGACGGCAAAAAGTCCCAGGAAGCCAAACATCTTTACAATATTGGTATTGATCTCATTGGTCTCTGCCAACTCTTCATTAATATACTGGCCGCGGTAAACGGTATTTGGAAAAACTTCTTTCCATTTCTTTTCCATGAACTCATTGACGCTTTTCATGTTCTCCGGAGCTTCGCTCACAATGATCTGTTGATATTTATCGGGTGATGTATACCGGATCATCAGTGGCTTGATCGGTTGCCATAAAGCCCTGGCATAGACATTCTTTACCACACCAATCACATACAATTGGACTGTATCCATCCACACCACCCGTTTGCCGATGGGGTCATCCTTCCAACGAAATTCTTTTACAAATTCCTCAGTTACCATAACAGACTCCTTTAGATCGGTTTTGGAATCCTTTTGAAACCCGCGGCCTGCGATCAGCTTCATATTCATGGCCTCAAAATAACCATCCCCAATATCCATGATGTCCACTTCTTTCTCGGTGGATTCATATTTCACCGGGTCATTGTAAAAACTCGTAGCAATATGATTTTTTGTTCCGGCAATGACTTGGATATCTTTATTGGAGGACAAGGCATCGCGATAAGTGTTAAAGCCACCTTCATTGTTCACCCAGGCAGAAATGACGCCGGTGGTGGAGTAACCCAAATCATATTTTCGCTGATATTCGGCATTGCCGGAAAATGCGACGGCAAAAATGATGGCAAGCACGGAAATAATAAATTGACCGCACAGAAGTATTCTGGTAAACCAATTGGTTCCCCCCAATTTCTGTCTGCCCTTCAAAATATTGACGGGTTCAAACGAAGTAATATAGAATGCCGGATAACCACCTGCGATCACAGCCGTCATCAGCAACAGGCCAGCGAGAAAAACCAGGAATCCGGCATTTTCCGAATAATTCAGATGCAGTTCCAGCCAGGGCCACATGGTGTCATAAGCCGGCACAAGCCATTCTGCCATCAACAATCCGACAATCAATCCAAAGAAACACAACAAGAGGTTTTCGCCCAGGAACTGGAATATCAGTTGCCGGCGCAAGCCCCCCATCACTTTGCGAATCCCGATTTCTTTAAGCCGCTGACTCGATACCGCAATGGACGTGTTGGTAAAATTGAAACACGCCAGCAGTAGAAGAAAGACGGCCATGATAGTGGGGACCGTGATCGCCTCCTTCGGCAATCCACCACGGGTCCAGTCCCCCTGAAGACGGGGATTTGCCCGGTTCCGATCGCTCATGCCTTTAAAATTTTCGAGATAGTATTCTTTGATCTTAAAGTCTTCGCGGGCTTTGTTTTGGGGTTCTATGTATTGCTGCAAACGCTGGGTGATCAAGGGCTTCTTGGACGGGTCGTTAATCTGCAAAAAGAGCGTATTCCACCGCTTCCAGCTTGTTTCCTTTTGGTCGGGATCATTTATCACGGTCTCCCAATAATTGTCAAACAACACATAGGATTCTGAATAGAAGCTCGAGTTAAGAGGGGTCTTTTTGAATACGCCTCCTACCAGGAATTCTTTCGGTTTGCCATCGATGATTTGAGTAAGCGGAAGGCCCACAGCATCTTCTTTCTTAAAATACTTGAGTGCCAATTCGTCATTGATGAATATTTTGCTTTTGTCTTTAAAATCAGCGAAAGTCCCGTGCAGCAATTCAAATGTGAACATTTCAAAGAAAGCGGAATCGGCATAGGCAATACCGGTACCAAAGATTTCATCGCCGATCCGGAAATTGCCGTCCGCCGGTATGAACCGGACGACTTTATCTACCTCTTTAAAATTCTGTTTTACATAGTTTCCCAACGGCATGGGTGCCATGCCATATCGGCTACGTTCTCCTTGAAACTCATACCAAAATTGAACGCGGTAGATGACTTCAGCATTTTTATGATCCCTGTCCCAATTTGCGTTAAACTCCCAATTGAGGTAGGCTACGATGCAACAGGCGACTGCGATGCCAATTCCGAAGACATTGATGAAGATGAAGATTTTGTTTTTTAGCAGGTTGCGAAGGGTGATGAGGAGGTAGTTTTTAATCATGGTGCTGCGCGCGTTTGAGAGACTCCTCTAAGACTTCGAAAAGGTTGCTTGGGTTGCACCACGGGGCGCTAATAACATGCCAATTGTTTTTCTTGATGAATTGGGATCAATTATGCGTAATGCATTGACCGGTGGTAAGGATCTGTTCATTTTCGGTCAGCGATATGTTCAGTTTCATTTTCCATTGCCCAGTTCGCAATTCGCCGTTCGCAATTCGCCCATCCCAATTCTGCCCAATCTCCGATAAAGTATCTCCACGCCATAGATCACGAGCACGGCAAAGTTCGAAGGCTATCTTCCCCCGGGATGCGATACTTGACGAGAATTGTGCAGAATTGCGATTTATGATTTGCGAGTTGCGATTTGTGAGTTGGGAGGTGTCACTCAAAAAAATAAAAACTCAAATTCGCAATTCGCCGTTCGCAATTCACCAATCGCA
>JBGPGZ010000310.1:0-5476 GCA_041484175.1 Cyclobacteriaceae bacterium
CCTCAACCCGATCGGGGCTTTCAATCAAAACCATGACGGACCCAAGTGGGAATTTACTGACCGCCCCATTGCGATGACGCAAATGCTCCCCGCCACCTGGAGCAACGTGGGTTTCGGACTCTACGGAAAAGAGTACAAGAAAAACTGGATGTTTGGATACGAACTTTATCTGACCGGCGGCTTCGACAACACGATCATTGACAACCGGCTCAATAGAACGTATTTGCCGGCAACCAAGGGAAACCCGGAACGGTTTGAAGAATTGGCAAGCGGTGAGCCGCTCATCACCGGAAAGGTTGCGGTTCGAAGCAACAAAATCGGAGAATTAGGGATTTCGTATATGGGTGGAGTTTACAATACCTGGCAAAAGGATGGAATTATCCTGGACCAAAAAAGAAGAACCGATGTGTTCGATATTGACTTTAATACGACTCTTCCAAAAATCAAAACGTATGTCACGGCCGAATGGGCCTGGGTATTCGTCAACATTCCAGACACGTACACGCAACAGTACGGTAAAAGACAAACGGGAGGATTTGTGGATGTCGTCCAACCTGTTTTGCGAACGACAATTCTTGGATGGGATAAAGCGGTTCTCAATGTAGCGTGTCGCTTTGAATATGTTGACTGGAATACCGGAAAGTTCACAGAAACAGGCGGTAAGATCGGCGACGACTTATGGAGCGTCATGCCTGCCGTCAGTTTCCGCCCAACACCGCAAACAGTGATACGGCTAAACTATCGCTATCAAAAGCAGCGCGATCTTTTAGGCAATCCCCCTGCTTCGACAGGAGGATTTATTTTTGGAATTTCATCTTACTTCTAGGTCATCTGGCTTCTCTCCAAAACAAGCAAGCAAGAAGAACATCGATCACTAAACCCCTATGAAAATGTCATTTCTCCTTTGAAACTTGATGACTACTTGCCCGGCATGACCCCGACCGATCGGGGCAGGCTATTCCATTTGTTTGTTTGTGCGGTTCAATAAAATGCAAGCAGGGTTTTCCAGGCTTCTTCTGTTTTCCCTGATCTCACCATCCGTTGTGCGAGTCGGTGGACTTCCTCCTCTCCTTGTGTCAATGCCAATTGAACTTCAGGGTTTTTCTTCACTTCATCGATCGAGACTTGCGTGGGAAGTGTTTCACTGTTGCCAAGGCGTCCAAGATCATTCCCCGTCAGAATCTTGCTTTTGCGTATGGGCTCCGGGATCTGATCAAATCCGATTGCCTGCTTATCATTCGGCTTTGGCACGACAAACACATTTTCCCCGTGCGCCCTGCAATAATAGTCGTTGCCCATCCGTGCGACCGCATCGACCTTCTGAGGATCAATCCTTCCCTGGTCATCGAATATTTCTTCTTTGAAATGGGCCAGAACCACTTCACAAATCACGAGGTTGCCCGCTCCACCCTCATCGCCCATTGGCATGACTTGTTTTACCCGGCATTCAAACGAAGCCGGCGACTCACCAACCCGCGGAGGCTTAATGTACAATGAAGGTATCGGGGTAAGCCCGGTTTTGATAAATTCATTTACGCCTTTTGGATATTCCACGCTTGCAAGCGATACCTGTTCTACCATTTCGTAACTCACGACATTAATTACCACTTCCTTTGTCTCCAATACATTCTCATAGGTATGTTTCACCGTTTTGTCCCTGCCGCGGCGCGATGGAGAAAAAATAAGGATGGGGGGACGAAGGCTGAAAATGTTAAAAAAGCTAAAGGGACTCAGGTTTATATTGCCCTCTCCATCGATCGTACTGGCAAGCGCAATCGGACGAGGTGCTATGACACCCTGAAAATATCCTTGTACTTTCGCCAGGGGTGTTTCTTTGGGGTTAATGGTTACCATAAAATTGCTAAACTGCAGCTAAAATTTTCCCGAGGCATTCTCCAAAGCCAATTCGAATTCCTGCTTTTTCAGCGTGACCTCGTATGGTCACCGTATCCCCGTCTTCAATAAACTTCCTTTGCGATCCATCGGCCATCGTAAGAGGCTTCTGACCATTCCATGCCAGTTCCAGCATGGAACCATACGAATCAGACCTCGGACCGCTGATGGTGCCCGAGGCATAAAGGTCCCCTACCTGAATATTGCAGCCATTGACCGTCTGGTGGGCCAGCTGCTGGTTTATATTCCAATACATATATTTAGAATTAGACCTGCTAACTATAGTCGGGGCGGAATGTTCCGGCTGTACCGAGACCTCCAGGTTAATATCAAAATTCTTTTTTCCATCGAACTCGAGGTAAGGAAGTATAGGGGGGCTTTGCGCGGGCCCGTCAACGCGGAACGGCTCAAGTGCATCCAGGGTGACGATCCATGGCGAGATCGTTGAACCAAAGCTCTTTCCCTGAAAAGGACCCAGCGGAACATACTCCCATTGCTGCAGGTCTCGCGCGGACCAGTCGTTAAACAGAACGAATCCAACTATATTATCTTCCGCATCCCTGGTTGTAATGGATGTTCCAAGTTTTGTTTCAGAACTTGTGACGAAGGCGACTTCCAGTTCAAAGTCCAGCTTTTGCGTTGGTCCGTAGACAGGCGATTCGGAATCATTTGGTTTAATCTGTCCCTTCGGCCGACGAATCGGCGTACCGGAAACGACAATGGAGGAAGTCCTGCCGTGATAGCCGACGGGTAAATGTTTCCAGTTCGGCAACAAGGCATTCTTTGGATCGCGAAACATCGAACCGACGTTGGTAGCGTGCACCTCGCTGCTATAAAAATCGGTATAATTTGGAACCCTCACCGGCATCAACATTTGCACTTCACTCATGGGAATCAATGCGATCTCCGTCATCGCCGCGCTTGACTTTAACTCATCGTTATCATGCCGCAGAAGCGCTGAAATCCTTTCCCGTACTTCCCTCGTCTTCTTTTTTCCCAGACCCAGAAACTCGTTTAATTGTTTTTGGTTAAAAATTCCGACCGGTAGACCCAGGCCATCGAGATATCCGTGTTCATAAAGGTAAACCAGATCGAGCACATGGCTGCCAATCGCAACGCCCGCAACGGGAGAAAGATAACGTGTCTTGAAAATTCCGAAAGGAAGATTTTGAATTGGAAAATCGGAGTCTTTCGGAACCTCCACCCACGACTTCAATCCTGGATCGTTTGCATGAAGCATAAAACCGCCTTGCTTTATTGGGTCAAGTTAGTGAATTGGGCGACTTGAGTTTAACCTTTAAGAAAGGCCTGCGCGTTGCTCTCCGGGTTGACATTTCATGGGGAGACAAAAAGAGTAAATGCCGTGATTGGAAACCGATGAAAATTCGGTAGTTTAAGCTTTCACGAACAAATCCTAATAAATAAAGTCATGAAGAAAAAATCAGGCCTTCTGTTATTGCCGGCCATCCTGTTTTCCCTTGCCGCTATCTGCCAAGGCAATCCTGGCGGCAACACCATCATAGCCGGCGCGAAAGTCGCTGTTGTTGAAACAGAAAGTGGGAAAGTAAGAGGTTATATTCACAAGAATATTTTTACCTATAAGGGCATTCCGTATGCGCAGGCAGAGCGTTTTATGCCTCCGGCCAAACCGGCAACCTGGGAAGGCGTGCGGAATTCCTTCACCTATGGCCCGGTTTGTCCGATGGACCCCACCACGAAAGTCAATGACGAAATTGAATTTCCATTTAATCACAATTGGGGCTATACAAATGAAAATTGTCTTAGCCTGAATGTTTGGACCCCTGGCATCAATGATGGGAAGAAACGTCCCGTGATGCTTTGGTTTCATGGAGGGGGTTTCACGGCGGGTTCGTCCGTCGAACTGCCGTCCTATGATGGTGAAAGTCTGTCACGGAAAGGAGATGTTGTTGTTGTTTCTGTCAATCATCGCTTAAATGTGCTTGGCTTCCTGGATTTGTCGGAGTTCGGTGAAAAATACAAGTCTTCCGGCAATGTTGGCATCATGGATTTGGTGGCGGCGTTGCAATGGGTAAAACAAAATATTGGTCGATTTGGAGGCGACCCCGGCAACGTCACCATCTTCGGCCAATCCGGTGGTGGTGCAAAAGTGACTACCCTGATGAATGTGCCGTCAGCCCAGGGACTATTTCAAAAAGCAATTGTTCAAAGTGGTAGTTATAGAATGAGTCTTCTGGAAGCCGCTGATACGAAAAGAGTAGGAGCGGCTTTGCTGGAAGAACTTGGCCTCTTGCCATCGCAAGCAGATTCTTTGCAAAAAGTGTCCTACGAGCTCCTGAACGCTGCAGGGAAAAAAGCGCTGCAAAAAGTCCAGGAAAAAATGAAAACGGAGGGTAAGCCTGTTGGCATTTTTGGTTTGAGTTGGGGTCCCGTCCGGGATGGATATTTTCTTCCTTATCAACTGACCGAACCGGTCGCAATTGCAATGTCAAAAGACATTCCCTTGCTCATCGGCTCGACCAAAAATGAATTCATGGCATCGATGCTGAACCCCGCTATACGAAGTTTTTCGATGGACGAAGCTAAAAGTTATCTTCAAAAAATGTACGCAGAAAGGACAGACGATTATTTGGCGGCTGTGAAGAAAGCGTACCCCAATACGAACAAGCCTTCGGATTTCATTGACATTGATCTGTCTGTTTTCAGACCCGGGACTGTTAAACAAGCGAACCTGAAATCGGCGTCGACAGCGACTCCTGTTTATATGTACCTTTTTGAATGGCAGTCTCCGGTCTTGGATGGTGCGTATAAATCGTTACACTGCATGGAATTACCCTTTGTCTTTAACAACATCGGCCGGTGTGAAGAAATGACCGGCGGTGGAAACGATGCCTATCTCTTAGCCAGCAAGATGAGTCAGGCCTGGATCAATTTTGCACGAAGCGGAAACCCAAACCACAAAGATTTGCCAACGTGGCAACCCTATACGGAGGGTAATGGCACGACCATGATTTTTGATAACCTGTGTACGATCAAGCATCATCATGACAAGGAGCTATTGGAACTCACCGTAATGAAGTAGCGACGAGATGGGGCAGAGAAGTCATGGCTAAAGCCGGTTCTCATCCTTGACTTAACCTCCGCCATAAATGGCGGAGTTAATACTGGTAAGTAAAGGACTCACACTTCCACTACTTAAGGTGAGCGAAAACGGCAACACAAAAAGGTTAGCCTTGAACCACTAACTCCGCCTTTTAAGGCGGAGTATTGACGGCAAACAAAAAAACTTGGGCTTTAGCCCCTGAAATAACTCCGCATTTTATGGTGGAGTAGAAAACGGCAACACAATAAACAAGGGCTTTAGCCCTGAAATAACTCCGCCTTTTAAGGCGGAGTATTGACGGCAAGCAAGAAAACTTGGGCTTTAGCCCTGAAATAACTCCGCCTTTTATGGTGGAGCAGAAAACGGCAACACAATAAACAAGGGCTTTAGCCCTGAGATAACTCCGCCTTTTAAGGCGGAGTATTGACGGCAAGCAAGAAAACTTGGGCTTTAGCCCTGAAATAACTCCGCCTTTTATGGTGGAGCAGAAAACGGCAACAC
>JBGPGZ010000311.1:0-5466 GCA_041484175.1 Cyclobacteriaceae bacterium
AGGCCGTCATAGAATTGATTGGGTGCCGCTGACATTCAGTGGCATCAACCGATCGCCGGTTGATAATCGATGTCTAATCTAATTTGGATGTGAGTTTTTCATTGAAAATAAAGTCTCTTGCGTCTTTACCGGAATGAAAAAAATGTGCTAAAATTGGAGGCACAAACCCTAAATCCATGAAATTTACCCTTCGGAGTACTTATGTCGTAACCCTTCTTGGGGCTCTTGCCTTATGGTCCTGTGGCCGGTCGTCCAAAGATGACAGCAAATCGGACGAATTCAAACAAGCAGAGGAATCCCTTAAGGACCAGATTCAGGATGTGGTCTACAATATCCCTTCGCCCTCAGAAATTCCTTATTTGCTTCAAGCTACTGGCGCCGAATTCAATGAAAGCCTGATCAATGACCGCAAAAAGGCGGATAGTTATGTCTCTCGCAATGATAAAGCTGCTCTCAACCTGGGTGTCTTCGCTGCCGATATCGGTTATTTGAGTTCGTACGATAAGACGCAGGAAGCCATTGATTATCTCAATACAGTAAAAGGGCTTGCAGACAATCTGGGTGTTATTGGCTCCTTTGATGTGGATCTGCTAAAGAAGTTTGAGGCCAATATTTCCAATAAAGATTCACTGGCATCGCTGATCAACCGATCGGTACAAAAGACGAGCACGTACTTACGGGACGACAACCGGAATAAATTAGCTGCCATGATCATAACGGGAAGCTTTGTCGAAGGTCTTTATATCTCCACCGGCCTCATCAAAACGTATCCAAAAGATCTTTTACCGGACGACAAGAGGAACCTCGTGCTGACCCCGCTCATCCGGGTCATCCTCCAGCAGGAAAAATCAGTTGACGAACTGGTGAAAATGTTAGGAACGGTAGAGCAATCCGAGCCGGTGACTGGAATCGTGTCCGACCTCCAGGCCCTTCAAGCGAGTTACCGGGCACTCAACATTGAAGAGCAAATCAAGAATAACAAGGCCAACCTGGTCCTGACCGACAAGAATCTCGAAGAGATCACCAAGATCGTGGAAAGGCTTAGAAAGTCAATTGTCAGTTAAGGCTCAGTCCTTACAAAGAAACCGAGGATTGGTCAAGTGCCAATCCTTTTTTTGTGCCGGTTCCCCGACTATGTCGGGGCAGGCCACCGACTATGTCGGGGCGGGCCACTGGCTAAGTCGGGGCAGGCCAATTTGACCATCTTTAGTATCTTTAACAAAATCAATCTCAACGCATTTCCATGAGTGAACCCGTACTCAAAGCCATCATGAAGCTTTTTGCCCTCGTGGCCAAAGAAGACAAGGTGACCCAGCAAGAACGTGATCATATCCAGGTTTTTCTGGCGGATCACCTGAATCAGAAAGCCGTAGGCGGTCACCTTAAATTATTTGATGAGTACAGCAGTTCGTATTCCGGGAATGAATCGATCGGCCAGCAGGAGGAGATCATCGCGCACATCTGTTCGGAAATTAACGTGGAAGTTGCCCAGAAACAGAAGACGGTGATCATGATGGAATTGATCAGCATCATCCTTGCCGACGGGAATATCTCCGCCCGCGAAGAAGTGCTGGCGCTTGCCATCGGGCGTGCCCTCAATGTTTCAAAAGATGATCTTGAGTATATTAAATCTTATGTAAAAGCGCGCAGTCCGCAGGAGTGCGATTTTGAGAATAATCTTGTCATTGAGTCTCGTCCCTCCAGCAACCATAAAAGCAAACGGATCGCACGGGAAGGACTGGACGGCTTTATTGCCATCCTGTATCTGAAAAGTTCGGATATCTATTTTGTCAAATACCTTGGCAATACGGATGTCTATCTCAACGGCGTTCCCCAGAAGCCAGGAAACATCTTTGTACTGGCAACCGGAAGTTCGTTGCGCTGGGAAGCGGCTGACCCGGTATATTACGGCGATATCCTCGCCTGTTTCAAGAAAATAGTCGGGGCCCATTTCAGCTTTGAGGGAAAAAATATATTCTATCAGTTTAAGAATGGAAAGCTTGCCCTGCGCGAGGTAAACATCGCCGAAGAATCGGGGAAATTGATAGCGCTGATGGGAGCCAGCGGGGCCGGCAAATCCACCCTGCTGCACGTGCTCAACGGAACAGAAAGGCCTTCTTACGGCAGTGTCCTTATTAACGGCATTGACATTTACCGGCAGAGCGGAAAAATGGAAGGTGTCATCGGGTTTGTACCACAGGATGACCTGCTGATGGAAGACCTTACCGTCTACCAAAATCTTTACTTCGCCGCAAAATTGTGTTTCAGTCATTTGTCGGAAGAAGAAATTGATATGTTGGTGCTAAAGACGCTGGACGACCTGGGGTTAACGGAGACCAGGGAACTGAAAGTCGGTTCACCGCTTCGCAAGACCATCAGCGGAGGGCAGCGAAAACGACTTAACATCGGGCTGGAGTTGCTGCGTGAGCCGGCGGTTCTATTTGTTGACGAACCAACATCGGGCCTATCCTCCCGTGATTCGGAAAATATCATCGACTTGCTGAAAGAGCTATCCTTGAAAGGCAAACTGGTCTTTGCCGTGATCCATCAGCCGTCCTCCGATATCTTCAAGATGTTCGACAAATTGGTAATCCTGGATACGGGCGGTTATCAGATCTATTATGGCAACCCGGTGGAAGCGGTCACGTATTTCAAGCGCCATATTAACCTGATCAACAGCGACCAGGGAGAATGTCCGCAATGCGGAAACGTAAACCCGGAACAAATCTTTAACATCATCGAGACGAAGGTCATCAACGAGTTTGGCAACTTCTCCAACGAACGAAAGTTTTCTCCGGAGCAATGGAACCAGATTTATAAGGACAAGGTCAAGGTACCCGCCGTAAGGCCGATGACCGAAGTGCCGCGCTCAACCCTCCGGATCCCAAACTGGTTAAAACAGACACGCCTTTTCTCCCTGCGCGATTTGCTGTCCAAGCTAAGCAACCAGCAATACCTGATCATCAATTTAGTGGAAGCCCCCTTGCTTTCGTTCATTCTCGCATTTATCGTACGGTATTACAACATCGACGATCCATTTCAAACGCGCTATATCTTCAGCAAGAACCTTAACATGCCTGCCTATCTGTTCATGAGCATCATTGTCGCGCTTTTCATGGGCCTCACGGTGAGTGCAGAAGAAATCATCCGCGACCGGAAAATATTGAAGCGCGAAGCTTTTCTTCACTTGAGCCGAAGTAGTTACATCATTTCAAAGATTTCAATCCTGTTTATGATATCGGCGATCCAGACGTTTTTATTTGTACTCGTCGGAAATTCGATTCTTGATATCAAGGGAATGTTTCTAGCCCATTGGGCTATCCTGTTTACGGCTTCCTGCTTTGCCAATCTTTTGGGATTAAATATCTCGTCCGCCTTCAATTCGGCGGTGACGATCTATATCCTGATCCCCATTCTGTTGATCCCACAGTTGATTCTGAGCGGCGTGGTCGTGAAATTTGATAAACTCAATCCCCTCATTGGAAATACCGCTACCGTTCCGCTGGTCGGCGATGTGATGGCTTCACGCTGGGCCTTTGAGGCTGCGATGGTTGCTCAATTCAAAGACAACGAATTTGAAAAGAAGTTTTACATGTATGACAAGATCATGGCCGATGCAGATTACAAGAAGATTTACTTTATTCCCGAGTTGGAAACGAAACTTGATTTTGCCCACCTTCATTACAAGAATCCAACGCCTGGCATTCGCTCGGAAGTCTCCAAGAATCTAAAATTGATCCAACGCTCGATGGAGGATGAATTGGCAGAGGTAGGCCATGACAATTTCAAACAGGTCGGCCAACTTACGCCGGAGAAATTTGATTCGGCGACGTATACAGCTTCATTGGATTTCCTGGAGGCCTTGAAGAAAGTTTACATTAACCGGTACAACAAGGCAGACCAGCAAAAAGATCATGTGGTGAGCATTATGACGCGGACGGTAGAACAAGAAAAGGAATTTGAAAAGTTCCGCGAGTCCTACCAGAATGATGCGATTGCCTCGCTGGTCAAAAACGTAGAGGAATCGCACCGCATCATTGAAAAAGATGGAAAGCTCGTACAAAAGATCTATCCCATCTACAAAGACCCCGATCCCGACCATTTCGTCGATTTCGATGCGCAGTTCTACATGCCCAGAAAGAATTTTCTAAATAAAAACATCGATACGCTCTACTTTAACCTGGGCGTGATCTGGTCCATGACGCTGGTGCTCTCGATTACGCTTTATTATGAAGTCCTTCTCAAGATTATCGATATTCTGGGCAACATGTTCAACCCACTCCCCAAGCGAATGTAACCATCGCGGCTATGTTTTTCATCCTCTCCAAGACGCTTAACTATCTTACCATGCCGTTGGTGATCATATGCAGTTTGCTTTTATCCTCGGTTATCATCAGGTCAAGTCATTGGAAGCGCAGGCTTTTCATGGCCGGTCTTATTCTTCTCCTTTTTTTATCCAACGATTTTATCGCCAACGAATTCATGAAAGCCTGGGAAGTCCCCCCTACGCCCCTGGCGGATATAAAAAAGCATTATGCGTGGGGGATCCTGCTATCGGGGGTAACCAAATCGGAAATGGACCCCAAGGACCGCGTCTATTTTCAAAACGGAGCCGACCGGGTAACCCACACATTTCAGCTTTACAAAACGGGAATTATCCAAAAGATCCTGATTTCGGGCGGAAGCGGGAGGCTCATTGACATCGGTCAGCGCGAAGCAGACGACATCGCATCCGTGCTGGCGATGATGGGAGTGAAACCGCAAGACATTATTGCCGAAAACAAATCAAGAAACACACACGAGTCCGCTCTTGAAGTGAAATCGCTGCTGGCGGCGAATGCAAAACCCGAAGATTGCCTGTTGATCACCTCTGCATTTCACATGAGGCGGTCATTGGCTTGTTACGCTAAAGTGGGTTGGCGTATGGACGTATTCAGTACTGACTTTTTATCGCACAAGAGAAAATTCACAATCGATATACTCTTTATTCCCAAGCTTGAGGCGCTGGGAGACTGGAATGTGCTGGTGAAAGAGTGGGTAGGATACGTCATGTACGCGATGGCAGGATACATCTGAGACCGCTGACGGACCGCTGATGCAAGTGATAACGCTGATAACGCTGATGACGCTGATTGTGATGACTTAATGTTTGTAATTCGATCGTGAAGGATGAGCAACGGAAATCGGATGGAGGACAACCAATTAAAAAAGGGTTTTTATTTGCTTGGAATCGTTGCGGTCGTTCTTTTTTTTCTGGGATTCGCAAACGAATTTATGCTGGGCGGGTTCAAATTAAAAAAAGTAAACATCCTGGCCGATATTCAACGCGATCCCCCCCCTCTCCTTGCTAAAAAGGACTCTGTCAAAAAGAAAGCAAAAGCGCCTGCTGTCAGGAAATCACCTTGCAAGCCAGGCATTACCTGCATTGAAGACTACAGCGATAATCACCATGCGCTCAACAAATTC
>JBGPGZ010000312.1:0-5446 GCA_041484175.1 Cyclobacteriaceae bacterium
GTTCTGCTTTTGCATTTTCTTTAGCCTTCCCCATGCGTGCATCATTGTATGCGTCGGTTCAAAAAACTGTAGCTGCGTCAAACCAGATATTGTCCATCGTATCAATTTTTCCTTTTTACATATCGCAATACCTCTGCCGCTTCAACAGTCACCAGGCCACCACATCCCGCCTTTTCCATTAAATTATCCACGACACCGAGAAAGGCATTGATCTTTTCTTCTTTGTCAACGATCTCAACAATCACTGGCAGATCGGACGAAAAATCAAGAAGTTTAGCGGTATGGACGAGTGTACTGGCTCCATACGACATGATTCCCCGGATGACGGTGCATCCGGCTATGCCCTGCTTCTTGGCCGCGAAGAGAAGTGCTTCGTACAACGGTTGATGCCCGACTTTATCTATTTCTCCGATAAAGATCCTGAGCAGTTTTGAATCTCGTTCCAGTTGCATGGGTAATATTTTAAATTATTCTGATAAGAAGGCCACCGGAAAATGTGGCCACAAGACAAAACACCAGGCTCAATGAAATATTACTGATCCCTAAAAACCAGTCACCCTCACGAAGCAGGTTAATTGTTTCAAAGGAAAAGGTGGAAAAGGTAGTAAACCCGCCGCAGATTCCGGTAGCCAGGAAAAAGCGCCATTCCGGCGTAAGCCAATTAAAGCGATCCGAAAGACCAAAAATAAGGCCGATCACAAAACTGCCCGCCACATTTACGGTGAGGGTGCCATAAGGAAAGGTGGAATCCAACAGTTTATTCACATAAATGGAGGTGAGGTAACGAAATACACTTCCCAGGAATCCTCCCGCACCGATTAAAAATAATGTCCTGATCATATTTTCTATTGAAATTATTTTACGAAAGAGCTTAGTTTACTAAAGGTTTTATGCCTTCCATGTTGAAGCAAAATCATTATCAGTAAAAACATGTTGAATCGAAAAAAATCCTGCTCATCGTAGTCAAGTTTATTGTTTGAGCAGGAGTCATCAGTTCCGGTAAGAACCTGAACGGTTAAGGGCGAACTCCATCGCCTTGAATTGATATTCGAAAATAATATAAATTGTCGGTTAAAAGTACTACATGATGCGTAAATACTTTTCAGGACTCAAGTCTGGTATCTCTCTAAAGTACTTTACTCATGACTTGTGCATTCGCGAACCCCTAACGGTCGCTTTGATACAATACCCCTTCCGGATTTTCTACCAATGATCGGTCCTCGCCGGAAAGTGAAAGATCATTCACCAGCGCCTGCGAAGTGGGCCGAAGGAAAATAAATATCACTACAACGGCAGCCATGAAAATAAGGAGAGCAGCGTCG
Organism: Cyclobacteriaceae bacterium; assembly: GCA_041484175.1. Classification (GTDB taxonomy): domain Bacteria; phylum Bacteroidota; class Bacteroidia; order Cytophagales; family Cyclobacteriaceae; genus ELB16-189. The sequence goes on from JBGPGZ010000312.1 coordinate 1,323, forward strand.
CCGGTAATAAATGCACCCACGCCGCTTACGATGCCCGGGAACTCAAGGCAAGCCGAACGGATCAGGATGGCGGTTTGATATTTTACTAATTTGTCCCTTAGTGCGGCCTGCTGACCGGTGGAAGAAATAACATTCTTAAAGATAAAGTAACCGGCTCCCAATCCGGCGGGGGCAAGGACAAACAGGACATATTTAAAAAGAGTTGATAACTCTTCATCAAGCCCGTTTTGGCCGCCCATGAAATAGGCAACCACGCCGAAGCTGACCATGGTGAACACCAGTGAAAAGTAGATAAGGTTGAGAGTCCTGAAAAATTCTTTGGTCGTGATGTTTCGTGTCATGGTGTTTTAAGAATTGACAATGATCATTTCTTTCATCCGGTCAAAAGTACGATCCTTCAGGTTTTGTACGTCCTGAAGGGTCATCCCATCCGTTGGGATTTCGGTGCTCACAACAATTTTTATCTTCCCAGGCTTTGCCTGGAGGGTGCCGGCAGGCATCAGGTTGCCGGCATTGAGGATGACCATCGGTAAAATAGGCTGTTGTGTTTCGATCGCGATTCGGAATGCACCATCGTAGAACGGCTGCAGAATTTCTTTTGTCCTGTTTTGAGTTCCTTCCGTGAAGATCAGGATCGATATCCCCCTTTTGAGCACGTCCTTTAAATGAGCCATGCTTTTTTTCCGGCTTTCGATGCTGGACCGGTCAACGACAACACAGGCGGGCTTTACAATCCATCCAAAAACAGGGAGATCCTGGAGTTCCTTTTTAGCCAGCGGTCTGATTTGCGTGGGGACAGTCAGGCAAACCCCGGGTATGTCCAGATAGGAGGTATGGTTGCTGGTATAGATATAGGATTTTCCAGGCCGGATGTTCTCCTGCCCAATGATCTGATACGATATAAAATTCAGCTTGCTGAACGTCCACGACCAAAGCTTCAAAAACTTATAACCGACAGAACCGAACCTTTCTCCGATTAGGAACGGCAGGATTATTCCGGGCAGGTAGAGAATCATAAACACGATGAAAACGAGTTTGACCCAGACCGTGTAGAGTTTTAATAGAATAGCGCGGAAGGTGTTCAATTAAGTGGAATAAGGGTTGCCGGGAAAATTCCGCGAAAGTTCCTAAACTTTAACCAAGATGCAAAGCGGGATTCATTTCAAATTGAGCCCTGGTCCTGAGACCTAGTCCTGAGTCCCTAGTCTTGAGTCCCTAGTCCCTGGTCTTGAGTCCCTGGTCTTCAGTCGTTGGTCTTGTCCTTATTCCTGAGTCCCTGGTCGTGGGCTCCGGTTGAATCCAATTCAAGACTAGGGACTCAAGACTAGGGACTACCTTTCATATTTCCAGTTCCGGGATTTTCCTTCGGCAAGCCATTCGATCGAAGTTGCCATTCTTTTCTCACGGGTCTCATCGGTTTTTGCTTCCGTAACCCAATCAACGTAATCCTTTTTGTTGGAGTAGCTAAAGGTCTCAAATATTTTTAGGGCACTCTTGTTTTTGGCAATGGCCTTCTTGAAATAGTCTGGAATCTTGAGCACTTTCTTTTCTGCAGTTGGCGGCTTGCGTGGAATCTTGATTCCTTGCTCGTTCAATTTCGCCGCCTCGTTGATAAACCGGATCAGGATTTTTTCAGACGGCAAATCGGTCAGTTTGGTCAGCCTTCCAAAATGCCCCATCGCGGTTTCTCCCAGATCGGCTAACAAGCGATCAGGATCTGTCATCAGCGAGGCTTTCCAGAAACCAAAGGCGCAGTGCTGTTTGAAAGAAGCCATGCTGCACATGATCCCGTGATAGTCAAAGTGAGGGAATCCCCACTTGATGGTTTCTTCTACCTCCGGGCAGCCACGGTGAATGAGTTCGCGCAGACGGTTGAGGATAGGCTTTGCGAAGGCAGCAGACCTCGCGATATATGCATCCACACGTTTGTCTTTCTTTCCCATAAGGCAATTTGTTTTGTTATGGACTCAACTTATAGTTTTAAAGAATTTAATAATATCATCTGCCAGGAGTCTCGGTTGCTCCATCGCTGCAAAGTGACCGCCGGCGGGCATCTCGCTCCAGTGCCTGACCTGATAGCCACGCTCGATATAGCGGCGCGGCGGAAACGGCTCTTCCCGCGGAAAGCGGGCTATGCCGACGGGCGCACTCACAAAATCTTCTTTACTAAAATGGAGCGGAGCCTCGATATTTTCGTTGTAAAGGCGAATGGAGGAATGAATTGTCCCGGTAACCCAATACAATGTTGTGTTTGCCAACAGCTCGTTTTTAGTAAAGACGTTTTCCACGTTACCCTTACAATCGGACCAACTACAAAATTTCTCAAGCAACCAGGCGCACAATCCGACGGGTGAATCATTCAAGCCATAGGCAAGGGAGAGCGGTTTGGTTCTGTGCTGATGAGCGTAGGCGCCTTCTCTTTGAAACCAATCATCTGCAGATTTTCTAAACTGGATTTCTTCATTGGTCAGGCTTTCCTTTTCATTCAAATAGGGAAGATAGGAGCCGGGAATGTAGTTCAGATGCAGGCCGGTGAGGTCCTGTGGAAATTTTAGCGCTAACGCCGTACTTACACCCGCCCCAAAATCGCCGCCTTGCGCTCCGAATTTCCCGTACCCCAATTCCTTCATCAATCGATGCCAAAGACTCGCCATGAACCACAGATTGCAACCGGGCTTGTTTATTCGCCCCGAGAACCCAAAACCCGGAAGAGAGGGAATAACGAGGTCAAAGGAAAATTCCGGATCGGTTGTCAACAAAGGAATGAGTTTCATCATTTCTAAGAAGGAGCCAGGCCAGCCATGCGAAATGACCAGGGGGACCGATTTTTTTCCGATTCCCTTGATATGTATGAAATGAATTTTGTATCCATTAATATCAGCGATATAGTTCGGATAAGAATTGATCTCGTTCTCAATTTCCCTCCAGTCAAATTCATTGAGCCAGTGGTTTGTCAATTCTTTTGTATAAGAAAGACTGGCTCCATAGGTCCAGCCTGAACCGGTGATTTCATCAGGCCAGCGTGTATTTCGTATTCTCGATTTCAAGTCGTCGAGGATCGATTGGGGAATGTTTGCGATAAACGGATGTATCACTTTAGTAAGAATGCCTGGCAATTTTTTATTTGTCACTCCTTTTGACCGAGGGAGAACCAGTTTCCTGAATCGTCTTTGAAGAGCGCCTCGAGACCATAGAATTCCTTTTTTGGGGCTTTTGTAAACTCCACGCCCTTGGCTTTCAATTCCTCATAGGTCGCGTAGATATCCTTGCATTCAAAAACGCCAAACCCAAAGGTTCCCTTCTTTACCAGGTTGCGCATTTGCTCGGCGGTATCCTTGGTAAACATCATTCCCTCGGCAATGTGCATCAGGGTTATTTCCAAGTCGGGCTGGTCGTTGGATACGACCGTAAGCCAGCGCATGCCTGGGCCCATCGGTGCATCGGTATGCACTTTAAAACCCAACTTATTGACGTAAAAGTCATAGGCGCTGTCCTGGTCGAGAACGTAAATACTCACGTGTGACATTTTTGAGATCATGGTGCAAGTGTGTTGGTTGATGAATCAAAAGTCAGCACACGCTTATGACTTTACTTCTTCAAAATTGCTTTTTCCTGGCGTCAGGCTTGTCCATCCTTTCGCTTTGGCAAAACAATGCGGGACGAAATTCAATGGGGCTCTGAGCGTTTTTTCCTTAAGCTGAAGTTGTTGAATTTGATAAACCGAAGGAGAAAGACCGACCCTGCGTTTGAACAATCCGGTGAAGGAGCTCAGGCTTTCAAATCCCACGGCAAAGCAGGCGTCGGTTACCGGTATCCCCGTTTCCAGAAGCTGCCGGGCTTTTTCGATGCGCACCCAGGTAAGGTATTGGTGCGGGGCCTTGCCATATATCTTTTTGAAAAGCCGGAGGAAATGGAACTTGGAAAAGAAAGCCTCTTCGGCAATGTTGTCAAGATCAATTTTTTCGCTGTAATGATTGTCAATAAACAGCTTCGACTGCACAATCCGCCGGTAGAGATAGACTTTGGGGTAGCTTTCTTCGGAAATGAGTTTCACATCATAAAAGTAAACTTTTTGCAAAACTTTGTAAGCATCTTTTGGTTTTCGATGAAGCCCTTTCAGGGCA
>JBGPGZ010000313.1:0-5441 GCA_041484175.1 Cyclobacteriaceae bacterium
CCATTTTCATGCGGCGCTCATACAAAAAACTATGTACCCCGAGGTCGATTCGGTGGTCCATGTTTATGCGCCCCCCGGCACCGACGTGAAATTGCATCTTGACCGGATCCAGTCTTACAATACGCGCGCGGACAATCCTACGCACTGGAATGAAGAAGTCTATACCGGTGAGGATTTTTTTGAACGCATGATCAGCGAAAAGGCCGGGAACGTCGTTGTGCTCTCGGGTAACAACAAGAAAAAGACTGAATATATACTGAAGTCACTCCAGGCGCGATTTAATGTACTGGGTGATAAACCCATGGTGATCGATCACGCCGGTTTTGAAACGTTGCAGCAAGCCTTTTCCACCGCTGAAAAAAATAATCTCCTTCTTTACGATATCATGACAGAGCGGTTCGAGATCACGAACCTGCTGCAACGCGAATTCTCAATTCTTCCTGAAGTGTTTGGAACGCTGGAAAAAGGAACACCGGAAAATCCGGCGATCACCAAAGAAAGCGTTCACCACTTTTACAAGTATGTCAGCGGAAAGGTGCTAACGCGACCTGCCTGGTTTCTCGATGTGTCGCAACAGGGGGAAGGAATCGTGGATGTGATGACGCATCTGGTCGACCTGGTTCAATGGGAATGTTTTCCCGAACGAACGCTGGACTACACCAGAGATATTCAAGTGACGCAGGCAAAACGCTCGACGACGGAAATCACGTTAAGTGAATTCACCGCGATCACGCAATTGGAAAAGTTTCCGGATTATCTTAAGGCCAATGTGACCCACGACACAATCCTAAAAGTTTCTTGTAACGGCGAGATTCACTATCAACTCCTGGGTGTCCATGCAAAGACCTCGGTGAAATGGGCTTACAAAGCACCGGAGGGAGCGGGCGACACACACTACTCCACTATGCGCGGCACCAAGGCAAACCTGATCATCCGTCAGGGGGCAGACCAGCAGTTCAAACCGGTGCTTTATGTGGAAACAGTGAGTACCGACAGCAAATTTGAAAGCGTGTTGAAGGAGCAGTTAAAGATTATTCAAAACAAATATCCCGGCATCGATCTCAGGAAAATAAAGAGTGGATGGGAAGTAATTATTCCCGAGCAATACAAAGAAGGTCATGAAGCTCATTTTGGGCGCGTTACTCAAAAATTCCTGGAGTATCTCAAAACCAAAAAACTGCCGGCCTGGGAAGTTCCGAATATGATCGCTAAGTATTACACAACGACGCAGGCGCTGGAGTTAGCAAAAAAAGGTATTCGGTAAGTCGGTAATCGGTGACCGGTAATCGGTGAACGGTAATCGGTGATCGGTATTCGGTGATCGGTATTCGGTAATCAGATAATCGATAATTAGGATAGCAACAATCTCAAGTCTCAAGTTTCAGGCCTGGCCGACGAAAGCTGTTTCAGCGCAGTCGGGTCTCAAGTCCAAAGTTGTTCAAAGTCCCGTCGACATCGTGGACACACCAACTGAATACCGACCTACCGATTACCGTTCACCGATTACCCAGGTGCCGGTCGGATAAATTAAGGATGGGTGTAGCTGATTTTTTCATGATTCTTATCTCTGTGAATCTCTGTGCCTTTCTCTGTGTCCTCCGTGGTGAAGAGAGCCACTCACCACGGAGGACACAGAGGATTCACAGAGAAAAACAGAGAAATGTCTTACTTCACTGGGATGATCGACTGCAGGGAGGGGGGCTTCACTCCGTTTTCCAGGGAGGCAGCCAGTTATATGCCGGCAGGCCAAGTCTTGGTATGGCGGGACTGGCATGCATCATCTGGTGCACTTTTTCTTCGAGCGTAAGTTTGCTGATCAGGTCATTCACCCTTATATTAAGTGTTTGAGAGGAATTCTGATAAATTTGTTATGTAATCGATTGACATGAACGAGAAAGAAATTACCATTTACGACATTGCCAAGGCGTTGAACGTTTCTCCTGCTACCGTTAGCCGGGGACTCAAGGATCATCCCGGAATTCGCAAGGACACCAAGAAGAGGATCGTCACGGCGGCCCGCAAAATGGGCTACCGGCAAAATACTTTTGCCAGTAACCTGAGAAGAAGACGCACCAACACGATCGGTGTCATCGTGCCGCGTCTGAACAGTTACTTTATGTCAACCGTTATTGCCGGGATGGAAAAAGTGGCTAATCAAACGGGCTACAACTTGATTATCAGCCAATCCCAGGAATCCTTCAAAAAGGAAATCGCCAGTGTCACCACCATGTTCAACAGCCGCGTGGATGGCCTGATGGTTTCACTGGCCTATGAAACCAGGGGTACCAACCACTTTGAGACGCTTTTGCGCAAGGAAATCTCCATCATCTTCTTTGACCGTGTGATTGAACATGCGAATTGTACCAGCATCGTTATCGACAACAAAAAAGCCGGCTATGACGCTACCCTGCATTTATTAGATCAGGGTTGCAGCAGGATCATCGCTCTTTGCGGAAGTCTTAACCGGAACGTTTACGCCGACCGGCTGGAGGGTTACAAACAGGCGCTCCAGGAAAGTGGAATCGCCTTTGACACCGGTCTGGTTATCACCGACAATTTCAGCGATCAGGATGGCGCCCAAGCCGCACAACAGATCTTAAAAATGTCAAAACTGCCCGACGGAATTTTTGCTTCCAACGACACCTCCGCTGTCGCCTGCATCCGTGAATTAAAGCAAGCCGGCATCCGGGTTCCCGATGACATCGCCGTCGTTGGATTTAACAACGACCCCATCTCCAGGGTCATTGAACCTAACCTCACTACCATCCATTATCCCGGAGAGGAGATGGGCGAAGTCGCTGCCACCACATTGATCAACAAACTAAAAGGTCTGCCCACCGCCAACCTCAACAGGATCGTGTTGAGACATGAACTCATCATCCGACCGTCGTCGATGAAAAAAAAGGCGACGTAAACAACAGGGCCGATCATGAAGAGATTATCCTTCCTTCTGATTCTCACTTCTTTTGTGCATGATGGATCAAGGGCCGAAGACGGCTACCGGTTATGGCTGAGGTATGACCTGATTTCCAACCAGCAAAAACTAAACACCTACCGGCAGCTGATAAATGGCTGGATGATCGAAGGAGAGTCCCCTACCCTCTCGATCGCCAAAAAAGAACTGAGCCTGGCGCTGGAAGGATTACTTGGCAGAAAGATCACTTCTGTTAATGGGATCAGCGAACACGGGATCGTGCTTGCAGGAACCCCTGGAAACTCCCGGCTGATTGCAAGTCTGAACCTCACGGACCAATTAAAGAACTCAGGCCAGGAGGGATTTATCATCAGCAGCCGATTGATTCAAAATAAAAAAGCAATCGTCATTGCTGCGCAGGAAGATATCGGGGTTCTTTATGGTATCTACCACTTTTTGCGACTGCTTCAAACGCAACAGGATATCAGGAGCCTCGCAGTTGAAAGTTCGCCTAAAATAAAACTGCGACTCCTGAATCATTGGGACAATCTCGACCGGACGGTTGAACGCGGCTATGCCGGTTTTTCCCTTTGGGACTGGCAAAAACTTCCGGATTACATTGATCCGCGCTATCGCGATTATGCGCGGGCCAACGCCTCCATTGGCATTAACGGCACCGTATTGACGAATGTCAATGCAAACGCATTGATACTCACGCAGGCTTACTTAAAAAAAGTGACCGCCCTGGCGGATGTCTTTCGTCCTTATGGTATAAAGGTTTATCTCCCGGCGCGATTTAGTGCACCTCTTGAATCCAGAGAATTAAAAACAGCGGATCCGCTCGATCCGCTTGTTCAACAATGGTGGAAAGATAAAGCGACCGAGATTTACAAGAGCATCCCTGATTTTGGCGGATTTATTGTAAAGGCTAATTCAGAAGGACAACCCGGACCGCAAAATTATGGCCGCTCGCATGCCGATGGCGCCAACATGCTCGCCGACGCGGTCAAGTTACACAACGGCATTGTCATGTGGCGCGCCTTTGTGTATGACAACAATGTTCCCGATGATCGCGCCAGGCAAGCTTACAGCGAGTTCAAGCCCCTCGACGGGACCTTCAGGAAGAACGTATTGATCCAGGTAAAAAACGGACCGGTTGATTTTCAACCGCGCGAACCTTTCCATCCGTTGTTTGGCGCCATGCCCAACACACCATTGATGATGGAATTTCAGATCACGCAGGAATACCTGGGATTCAGTACCCATCTTGTCTATCTCGCAACACTCTTTAAGGAGTTCCTTGCATCGGATACCTATTCAAAAGGACCAGGCTCTTCGGTCGCCAAGGTCATCGACGGATCGCTTGAGCGCCACACCTTATCGGGTATGGCTGGTGTGGCCAACACGGGCTCTGACCGAAACTGGTGTGGTCATCCCTTTGCACAGGCCAACTGGTATTCCTTTGGAAGGCTCGCCTGGGATCACCAGTTATCGGCAGGTCAGCTGGCTGAGGAATGGATCAGGATGACATTCTCCAACGATGACGCTGTGATCCAGCCTGTGAAATCGATGATGCTCGCTTCGCGCGAGATTGCCGTCAACTACATGACGCCGTTAGGTTTACATCACATCATGGGCTGGAGCCATCATTACGGACCCGGGCCGTGGATCAGGGACAAACAACGCGCCGACTGGACTTCAGTATATTACCATCGCGCGGACAGTGCGGGCATTGGATTTGACCGGACCGCTTCCGGCAGCAATGCGGTTGGCCAATATTTTCCACCGGTTCAGCAAAAGTTTTCTTCCTTGAGCGATTGCCCGGAGGAATATCTTCTCTGGTTTCATCATGTCCCATGGGATTACAAATCGAAATCAGGAAGAACGCTCTGGTATGAGTTGTGCTTCCGCTATTATCAAGGTGTTGATTCAGTTCACCGGATGCAGCGCGCGTGGGATGGGTTGTCTGGAAAAATTGATCCTGAAAGATTTGAACAGGTAAGGGCGCTGCTGGCCATTCAGGAGAAGGAAGCAGTATTGTGGCGAAACGCGTGTGTTCTCTATTTTCAAACCTTTTCCAGGAAGCCAATTCCGGCCGGACTGCCAAGGCCGGAGAAAGGGTTGGAGTATTATCAGCAACTCGAGTATCCATTCGCGCCTGGGATCAGGCCGAAATGGTAATCGGTGATCGGTAGGTCGGTAATCGGTAGGTCGGTAGTCAGTAGGTCGGTAGTCAGTCAGTCCTGTGAATCCTTTAATCCTGACCATCCTGATCTCAATCCTGTAAATCCTTTAATCCTGACCATCCTGATCGGTGATCGGTAAATGGAGTTGCGAGGTGGTGACTTATATTCGTAATTTACTGTTGTCCGGATAAGCAGCACGAACAAGAAAATGAAATGTCATGCCGGGCAAGCACGAGAGAAGCTACATATGGGTAAGTGATATTTGACCCGGCACCCCGAGGAAGGCGCACCAACAGCATTTCATAGAGCCTTCTCCACGTTGCCTTCCGCTGGATTCCGGG
>JBGPGZ010000314.1:0-5385 GCA_041484175.1 Cyclobacteriaceae bacterium
CGCAACTCGTAATTTATAAATCAATGCTGTCCGGTAAAAGCGGTGCTTTGCGAGAGTGGCTCGCACTCACTGGATCTCTTTTAACCGCTAAGAACGCAAAGGTTTGCAAAGGTTCGTAAAGTTCGCTGAGGATTATTGGATTAGGAATAGTTTCGGCGTAATTTTTAATTCGTAATTTTTTCGCCCGTATTTGCATTCAGTTCCATAGGAACGAAATATTGGTAACCGTGAAAAGTCAAGCCTATGAAGTTCCGTAGGAACGGAATACAATCAGTGGTGGTTAATTCGATGTTTGACCGGTATATCGTCCCTTACGGGACTTGAACTCAATCCTTGTCCCTGTTTGCCAATATCTCATCCCTACGGGACTTTGGAGCGCAATTCGCAATTGCGTTCTCCCCTAATTCGTAATTTGTAATTTATTCATAAATCGCAACTCGGCCCAATTTGTGCTGAATTGCGATTGATGAATTGCGCGTTGCGAATTGCGAATCTTAGGGCGTGTCTTACTTGTAGAAATGCACTTGTAAAAACCATAGGACTCCGTACTTTTGTGTCCTTCATGAGAAAGGTTGCGTTTTACACATTAGGCTGTAAGCTGAACTACTCGGAGACTTCTACGATTTCGCGGAAGTTTGAGGAAAGAGGCTTTCAAAAAGTTGAGTTCAACGATAGCCCCGACATTTTCATTATCAATACGTGTTCCGTTACTGAAAACGCAGACAAGAAGTGCCATAAGATTGTGCGCGAAGCGCGTGCCATTTCACCGGACGCCTATGTCGCCATCATCGGTTGCTATGCCCAGCTAAAGCCGCGCGAAATTGCCAATATACCCGGCGTGGATGCCGTGTTGGGTGCAGCCGAAAAATTCAGACTCCTTGAATTGCTCGACGGATTTAATCGCAAACGCCAACCGCTGGTCCTTTCCTCTGACATCGATGCCGTCCAGTCCTTCAACACTTCCTATTCAATCCATGATCGAACAAGGACTTTCTTAAAGGTTCAGGACGGATGTGATTACTCGTGCACATTCTGCACCATACCACAGGCCAGGGGCGGCAGCCGAAGCGACAGCATTCAAAACATTGTAAATACAGCCAAAAAGATTGCGCAGACGAAAGTTAAGGAGATCGTCCTGACCGGGGTAAATACAGGAGATTTTGGAATTCAAAACGGCCAGCGCGTCGAAAGATTTATTGAATTGGTTAAAGCATTAGATGAAGTAGATGGTATTGAACGCTTCAGGATCTCTTCTATAGAACCTAATTTACTGACCGATGAGATCATTGAATTTGCGACCGGATCCAAGCGGTTTGCTCCGCACTTCCACATCCCGCTGCAGTCGGGTTCCAATAAGATCCTAAAGCTTATGCGCAGGCGGTATCTGCGCGAGTTGTATGCAGCCCGGGTCGAAAAGATAAGGCTACTCTCGCCCTTTTGCTGTATTGGCGTTGACGTCATTGTAGGGTTTCCCGGAGAGACAAAGGAGGACTTTTTGGAGACCTACGAATTTCTTAACCAGCTGAATATCTCCTATTTACACGTGTTTACCTATTCTGAAAGAGACAACACTCCCGCTGCTGAAATGACTGCCAAAGTGCCCCTCCAGGAGCGCCATGAGCGTTCAAAAATGCTGCACAACCTTTCGGACAAAAAGCGCAGGGCATTTTATGAGGCGAATGCCGGCCGCGAATCAACCGTTCTTTTTGAAAACGATATTGAAGAGGGCTGGATGCATGGGTTTACAGAAAACTATGTAAGGGTAAGAGCCCGGTATGATCCCCTTCTCGTTAACGAGGTCAAAAAAGTCCGCCTTACACGCATCAGTGACAAGGGGGTTATGGATGTTGAGGAGGCTGAATCGGAGGTTTTGGTTTATTAGCCCTCCATATTTCCCCTGCTAACAAGATTCATGTACAGACTCAGGTAAGATTTATTGCCCGCAGCGCGGATAGCGCGGGTCAAGTCAGTTTTTCGTTCAAAAGTTCATTTCTCCTTACACTCATTCCTTTCTCCCAAACATCAAAAAAGGCGGTCAGGCCACCGGGGCTACTTTTGCATTGTTCAAACTGAAATGAAGATGAAAAGATTAATTTTAGTCGCGCTCGCAGCCCTGGTTCTGACCTCGTGCAGCTTTGAAACTTCGATGTGCCCCAGCTATGGAGGTACCAAAAGGAAGACAAGTTACGGCAGCAAGGCGCAGTCAAAATACGCCAGGTCGAAGAGGCATATCTAGCATGCTTTCGATCAGGGATTGATGACTCCGTCCTTGATTTCAATTTTGCGATCTGCCATGCTTGCGAACTCGGAATTGTGTGTCACAATCACAAAGGTGTGTCCCATTTCCTGGCGAAGTCTGAAAAATAATTGATGAAGTTCGGCGGCATTCCTGGAATCCAGGTTACCGCTTGGCTCATCGGCAAATACGATATCGGGTGAATTGATCAGCGCCCGCGCCACCGCCGCCCGCTGCTGCTCTCCGCCCGACAACTCCGAAGGCTTGTGGTGCTTTCGCTCGGCGATCCCCAATTTCGTAAGCAATACTTCCGCTCTTTTTCGTACGTCCTTATCATCTTGCCTGGCGATGAGCCCCGGGATCATGACATTTTCTATCGCCGAAAATTCCGGAAGCAGATTGTGAAACTGAAAAACAAATCCAATGTGCGTGTTCCGGAATTGGGCCAGTCCCTTTTGCGATTGCGTAAATACATCCTTTCCCTGAATGACAACGGTTCCAGCGTCGGGTGAATCGAGCGTTCCCAGGATGTGAAGAAGCGTGCTCTTTCCGGCCCCGGAAGCTCCCACGATCGCGACGATCTCCCCTTTTTGGACATGTAGATTGACTCCTTTTAACACTTTTAGTGAGCCGTACATTTTTTGTAACCCTTCTGCTTTTAGCATAACATCTTTATTCTTGAAATAAAGGTTTAAAAAAAGTAGCTTGCTTCCAAAACTATCCGCATGAACATCCACGAATATCAGGCGAAAGAGATCCTTAAGCGATACGGCGTAGCCGTACAAAAGGGCATCGTCGCCGACACCCCAGACAAGGCCGTAGCTGCGGCCAAAGAGCTGCAGACCGAGACGGGGACAAAGTGGTTTGTAGTGAAATCGCAGATCCATGCGGGCGGCCGCGGTAAGGGGACCATCAATGAGACCGGGTCGCGCGGTGTCGTGATCTCTAAAAGCCTCGATGAGGTGTTTGAAAAGTCAAAGGCAATTCTCGGCGGCACGCTGGTCACGCATCAAACGGGTCCTGCGGGCAAAAAGGTAAATAAGGTGCTGATCGCGGAGGATGTTTATTATCCGGGCGCCGCTGAGCCCAAGGAGTATTATATGAGTATTTTGCTTGACCGCGCGACGAGTAAACCGGTGATCATGGCGTCCACCGAAGGAGGCATGAACATCGAAGAAGTAGCGGCTGCCACTCCCGAAAAGATAATCAAGGAATGGATTGACCCCGCCGTAGGATTGCAGGCATTTCAGGCGAGGAAGGTTGCCTTTGCATTGGGACTCGAGGGGAATGCCTTTAAGGAAATGATCAAGTTTATCCAGTCCCTTTACGCCGCTTATGTGGGTCTGGATGCTTCCATGTTTGAAATCAACCCGGTACTAAGGACTTCCGACGGGAAGATTTTAGCCGTCGACGGAAAAGTAAATCTCGATGACAATGCCTTGTACCGTCATAAGGACCTGGAGGAACTCCGCGATCTTTCCGAAGAAGATCCGTTGGAAGTGGAGGCCGGAAAATCCGGACTTAACTATGTAAAACTCGATGGAAACGTTGGTTGTATGGTAAACGGTGCCGGACTGGCCATGGCAACGATGGACATTATCAAACTTTCGGGCGGGGAGCCGGCCAATTTTCTGGATGTAGGGGGTGGAGCCAATGCCGAAACAGTTGAGGCGGGTTTCAGGATCATACTCAAAGACCCTCATGTCAAGGCTATTCTGATCAATATTTTCGGCGGCATTGTACGCTGTGACCGGGTTGCCAGTGGTGTCGTGGAGGCCTATAAAAAAGTGGGAAATATCCCGGTGCCCATTATTGTGCGATTGCAAGGCACGAATGCAGAAGAAGGGGCCAAAATTATAAGGGAATCCGGGCTAAAAGTGTTTTCGGCGATCCTCCTAAGGGATGCTGCCCAGAAAATAAAAGAGGTCCTGGCCTGAGGGTTTCCTTTCTGCCGAATATTTCTTAAATTACTGCTTGGTTGGCGGTTTTATGAAGAAATTCTTGCTGGTTTGGATGTTAGTTTTTGGGGTGGTCTCCCTGGCCTTGGCCCAAAGCTTTTACGCCGTTCGCAGGGACCGGGCATTGATTCTGGTTGCCGGCACGGGTTCCTCCTCCTATTTTGGCGAACTAAAGAATAAAACCGACTATCTGGACCCCAAGGTCAACATCAACGCAGGCTTGCAACTCTATTTTACCAATCGTATCAGCGCCAGGGCTGAAGCCACCTGGTTTACGCTAAAGGGCTCAGACGCGCAAGCTGATGATAACGCACGGAAAAGAAGAAACTTGTCTTTTACATCGAGTAATGTTGAACTCAGTTTCACGGGTGCCATCAATCTTTATCCAAATGGCAACCGGTATTATCGGCGACCGGGCTTTAACATTTACGGCTTTGGTGGAATTGGTGCGATCTATTTTAATCCAAAAGCCGTATATCAAGGAACAAAATATGCTTTAGAGCCACTGCACACGGAGGGAAAGAGTTATAGCCGGGTCGGCCTGGTGATTCCATTCGGATTAGGCGCCAGGCTCAAGGTGGGACCCAATGTAAACCTTGCGTTTGAAGGCGGGTATCGCAAGACTTTCACCGATTATCTGGATGATGTGAGTACTGTTTATCCTAACCCTGCAGATCTTGCAAGCCCCATTGCCGCGGCTTTGTCAAATCGCTACATCGATGGTCTGGGTAACCCGGATCCCTCAAGAGGTCCTGCTGGCTTCCAACGCGGTGATCCTAAAAACAAGGATGGATATTTTTTGTTAAATGTTAAAATTGAATATTATCTGCCGTTTAATTTTGGTTTTGGCAACGGGACCCAGCATAAGTACGGGACATTTAATAAGAAGAGGAGTTCTTCCTTCTATCGGTATAACCGCAGAGGCCGGCTGAGGAGATAATCAGGATTTTCAGGATTGATCAGGATTTTCAGGATTAAAGGATTGACAAGATGAATTAATCCTGATTCTGCATTTTGAATTCATCCGGTTAATCCTTTAATCCTGCCAATCCTGATCCCGAATAACCGTTTGACTTCCAAACTGTTTGATCCGAAATTGATTAACAGCCCTTTGTTAATTTTATAGGCTTGAAGATAATTCAACGCTTGAGCCAGGTGGACGTCTTCTAATTTAATGACTGCCTTGAGTTC
>JBGPGZ010000315.1:0-5382 GCA_041484175.1 Cyclobacteriaceae bacterium
ATCCGAGGAAATTTCCTTTTAGGTTCGGGACGACGATCGCCAACTCATTGTTGTGAGGCGATAGTTCATATTCAAAATAAACGGGAACGCTTTCATCCGGCCAAAAGAAGATCTCCACAACATCTTCCAGATACAGGTTGGCGAAATCCTCGTTCATGGTTGAGGTAATTTTGCGGTCTTCGCACGAGAACAAACCATAAATGCCCAACTTCGAATAGCGCAATTTTATCCTGGTTTGATAATCCGACCGTTTCCCCTCGCGTCCCGTAAGGGAAATCCAATCAACACTCCTCCATTCGGCAGCGTTGCCGTCACCCTGGAGCGTAAAATCTGCAGTTGGCTTTATGAGCAGGATCTGATTCCTTGGATCGCGGTTGCTGGTATGCTGGGCCTCGCCAAAAGCGGGTATTAAAAGAAGAAAACATGCGAAGACCTTAGAAATGAATGACATAAGTTATATTTTCAGGAATTCCATTTTGCGACCGTAAATTGAAATTACTAAACCCCAGCTATATGAAAAAATTCGGGATACTATTCACTATTTGGATGAGTTGCGCCGGTTTTGGTCAGGCTCAATCAACGACTACACCCCTTCGAATTATTCTGTTTGGTGCCCACCCCGACGATTGCGATCAGAAAGGCGGCGGCACAGCAGCAATCTTTGCCTCGATGGGGCATGCGGTCAAATTCGTTTCGGTAACAAATGGCGATGCGGGACATCAATCAGAAGGAGGGGGGATTTTGGCCAAACGCCGGTTCGCGGAAGCACAGGAAGCAGGCAAGCGGTTGGGGGTGGCATACGACGTGCTGGACAATCATGATGGGGAACTTATCCCAAGTCTCAACGTGCGACTTCAGGTGATCAGAAAGATCAGAGAATGGAATGCTGATGTCGTGCTGGCTCCGCGTCCCAATGATTATCATCCGGATCATCGATATACGGGAGTGCTGGTACAGGATGCCGCCTATCTGGTTGCCGTACCCAATGTGGCGTCCGATGTGGCACCCTTAAAGAAAAATCCGTTGTTTCTTTATTTCCAGGATTTTTTCCAGCGACCGAATCCCTTCCGGCCTGACATCGCGATTGACATCACGCCGGTATTTGATCAGAAAATACTGGGGCTGGACGCCCATCAATCGCAAGTATATGAATGGTTGCCGTGGATCGGTCATTACCTCGAACAGGTGCCCGCCGGAAGCGCTGCGAGGTTACAGTGGTTGTCAAAAAACAGGGACGTCACCATCACTCCCGAAGTAAGGAGAACCCTGGAAGTATACTACGGAAAAGAAAAGGCCGCACAGATACAACACGCCGAGGCCTTTGAGATCTGCGAGTACGGCATGCAACCCAACGCCGATGAGATTAAGCGTTTGTTTCCAATGTTGAAGACCAAGTAGGCTCATAAAAATACTATTAGATCGTTCTTTTACCACAGAGGACACAGAGGCAATACAGCACAGAGGGCACTGAGCTGTTATAAAGGGATGCGTTATTAATGTTAATAAAACGACTGGCCCCGACTTATTGGAATCAGGTACGAAGCAAAATCCACACGAGTTCAAAAAGACGCTCCCTCTGTGCCTCTCAGTGCGTATCTCCCTCTGTGTCCTCCGTGGTGATTTGCATTTCCTTATCGCAGATCGACCACACATCGAAAGCCAAGCGTTGCGCACCGGTCTAAACCGGGACACGTAAGGAGATACTTGGATGCGAAGTTTGTTTTTAGCGGACCTTGATCGGCGTACCACCCGGAGCCGTGCGTCGCATACCATGAACCTCCTCGAACGATGCAATAAGTATTTTGTCCGTCGGTACGTTCACTCTCGGTTAACTGCCACACGTTTCCGCAGAGATCGTATAATCCCTGGGCCGTCCGGCCGTTCTTAAAGCGTGCAACATCACTCGTCGTTTTGGTTTGTCCATGATTGCACGCCATAGAATCATATTCATTACCCCATGGATAAAGCCAACCTTTATCCCCGCTTTGCGCAGCCCATTGCCATTCCTCTTCCGTTGGCAAACGCTTGCCTGCCCATCTTGCATAGGCCCGTGCATCCTCCATCGCAATCCAGGTTACGGGATGGTTCTCCGTTCCCTTGGATGGATTGCCATTCTCCCAATCCTTGAGAAAATTGTCGGCAAATTCCGGTTTGTATTTTGTGGCATTGACAAATTTTGCAAACTGCTCATTCGTAACCGGCGTTTCATCCATCGCATAGGGCCTGAGCCTGATCTTACGATGGGCAACGCCTGGCTGGTCAAGCGCCATGCTGTACGAAAAATCCGTGACACCCTCTGCCGGATAAAATCCACATTCCCGTTGGCGAAAATGAATTTCCATGGCTAGCGAATCAGGTGGCACAGCCATACTGATCATCCCGGTGGGTATTTCCTTTTTGGAGTATCGACGTGTAGACGAGACAGGTTTTAAAGCGTGCCCCGGTAACTCATAGGAATTATCAAAGTCCGCTTTTCGCCAGGTCTGTACCTGAATCGCTAAAAATGACATAAGATCGGAGGTCACTTCGCCTTCGCCGATGGCGAGGATACCTCCGATGCCACGCGGCTTTAAGTGAATATAAATGGATGCCTTGCCTCCCATGATTACTGTCTTTGCCTCTTTGCCGGTGATTAAGTCCCAGTACTTTGTACCGGCAGTGTGTTCAACTTCAAATAATTTGCCCGTGGCAATTTGTTCCTGCCGGTTGACAATGGTCCAGAGTTTTTTGTTTTCGAACTCCCACAAACTCGAATAGGTCCTGTTCAACAGGGTAGGGAAGAGCGGCGTCCATTTTCCCTTGGTGAAAAAATCGGAATACCTTCGGAGCACTGGCAACATGGCACTCATGATCGATCGATCGCGTGCGTTCACTGGGTTGACGGTACCAAATACATTTTCCCAGATAATGACGCCACACCCATTGATCCAGGCACTTTGGAGCACACTCGTTTTGTCATGGCTCCATCGCGACAGCTGGTAGACCATGTGTCGTTGTTCGATATAACGGTTCCTCACGACATAAGGCACTTCATCAAATTCCGAATTTTTGAATGGCTGAAAGAAAAGCTCCAGCCATGATTGGTGGATTTCGGCTATCCTATCCGGGGCCGGACTTATTTCAGACTGAAAAACCACGCCGGGTTTAGCTGTGTTTAATTTATTTCGAAAGCCCTCCACGCTCGAAATGGTATCCAGGAAAATACCATCGGCACCGGTTTCCTGAATCAATTTGACCAACTCTTCTTCATCTTTTTTGCCATTTTCACGGGCTATGTTGTCCCATGGATTGTAAGCAATAAATAACTTTTTACCCATCGCATGAAGTTCATCGCAAAGTTTTCTCAATGCCGCGGTACCTCCGGGTAAATTCCGGTATAGAGAAAACTGATCTCTGTTGTCAAAACCAAGTTGAGGGTAAGTAGCCCATAACAGGACAATATCAATACCGCCATATTCCTTTTCATATTTATCGATACTCTTTCTGATCGTATAATTCCATTGATCGTCGTACAGCGAGCGGCTATTGGCCATAAGAAAAAAAGTGGAATAAGCTTTCGAGGCCCACGCATAATCAGGTTGATTATAATAGGTGTCATTATAATTGATGGCCGACAGAAGAGAATCCTTCCAGTGTTTTAAATCAATGCGCCAGCGCTCCCAATTAACTTGAGATTTTGGCGCCTCAATCAACAATGGATATCGGCCCGAAAGTTCTTTAATCGTATTGTCCGATGCATGGTTACACCCCAATAAAACCAACAAGCAAGTCAAAAGAACAGGGGTCAATTTTCTCATCATCTGATTTGCTTATTCGGAGCGTTTTATGCTCAAATAGCCGAGCGGTACATTGCCCCGGAGCATTTTTTAGTTTCGGAATGAATGCCTACTTTCCTTAAAGATATTCTTTTGAATGGGCACATAAAAAAAGGAGGCCAATATGAATGATCAAACAGGTTTTTCGCGACGGGGTTTTGTCTCGATGGGGGCGGTTGCCGCTGTTTCCGCATTTGCGTCAACAGCAGCAGGTCAGGGGATTGAGCAGGCAAAAAACGAAAAGAACATGTTTAACGTAGTCGATTTCGGCGCGACGGGAGATGGTGTTGTAGACGACACCGGGGCCATTCAAAAAACAATGAACGCGGCAGCGGTTCAAAACGGCGCTGTCTTTATTCCACAAGGCACTTATCTCTGTTCGGAATTGAAGGTCCCCGCCGGCATCGGGATTTACGGATTGCCGGCATGGAGTTATAGAACAAGTATGGGCTCGGTGCTGAGATTGAAAAGCGGATCCTCTAAATGCCTGATTAATCTTACGGGAGCCTTCGGAGCTTATCTTTTCGGTCTGGCACTGCACGGTGGTGACCTGGGGGCTGGCGTCCACGGAATTCTCGTGGACAAACCGGACTATGGGAAACAGGAGGACACACCCCGGATCGATATGTGCAGGGTGGAACATTTTACTGGTGACGGCATCCGGCTCGAACGCATTTGGTGTTTTTGTGTGCGTCATAGTCATTGTTACGACAACAAGGGTTGCGGCTTGCGCGTGCGTGGCTGGGATGGGTTTATCCTCGATAACTGGTTTTCAGGAAATGGAAAAGCGGGATATGCGGCCTACGACGAAAACGCTTCGAACACGCTGACGGGTAACCGGATTGAGTGGAACAAGGAAGGAGGCATCGTAATTGTCGGCGGGAGTACTTATAACATAACGGGCAACTACATCGACAGGTCGGGGCGATGCGGAATTTCACTAACGCCGGGGCCGGATAATGATTATTGCCATACCATTGCCATCACCGGCAATGTAATATACCGCAGCGCCAAGCCCGATTGGAAACTGCGTGATGAATTCGACAGCGCGCATGCTCGATTTGAGTTTGTCAAAGGCCTTGTGTTTAGCGGCAACGCAATGCACGCCGGGAGAGATGACGATGATTCGGGTATGTATTCACCCGACTACGGCATTATTGTAAAAGGACTGGAATGTTCAATTATAAAAGACAATGTCTTATTCGAGGGCGCACTCAAACAGGTGATAAAGGACCAGGGTGAGCACGGGCAGGAGGTGGTGATAAAAGATAATGTGGGTTCGTTGAGAAAAGTTTGAGTAAAGGCATCCGTGGTGTCTTGATTTCAGGAGGGAATGGCACGCGTTGCAAACGCGCGCCAATGAGGTAGGTAAGTTTGAAGAACACAAACAAGGCGATGGACTAAATGAATAATTTTATCTTATTGTTTGATTATATTTTCTATAGGTCTTATAAATTCGCTGGAAACAGGACAGATACTCCTCAGATTTATGCGTCAGGGATTTTGCTGGTAATTCAGTTCTGTACTTTGCTCGGCATTTTATACGTTGCCAGATTGTTCTTGAGAT
>JBGPGZ010000316.1:0-5363 GCA_041484175.1 Cyclobacteriaceae bacterium
AAGACAAAGCAAGGACATTTCACCTGGCAGAAATGATCGCCCGGCAGGATATTAATATCTACAAACTCTCCAACCCCATCGCACTCAACGGCGCAAATTATGAGGTTGAGGCAAGTTATGTTGTGCCGATGAACCAGCCGCAGTATCGCCTGATTCGCGGCATGTTTGACAAGCAACTAAAATTCAAGGACAGCTTATTTTATGACATTTCCAGTTGGACGCTGCCACTGGCGCTTGGCGTTGACTATGAGGCGCTCAAAACACTGCCTATGCTTGGCGAAAAGATCGAGGAACCGAAAATGCCGCTTGCCAAAGTGATAGGAAAGGGCGATTATGCTTACGCATTTGAGCCGTTTGGTTACTACGCACCGCGTGCAATTTATCGTCTGCTGAATCATGGTGTGCGTATCAAGGTCGCGACCGATCCTTTCCATAATTCCGATGGCAAGAAATTTGAACGTGGCTCGATTATGGTCCCTGTTGATAACCAGGAAAAGGTTACACCCCAGCAGCTTGCCGTTTATGTCAAGGACATTGCTGAAAAAGATGGCATTGACGTTTATACGTTCACAACCGGCCTTGATTATAAAGGCATTAGTCTGGGGAGCAGTTCCTTCTTGTTGATACGAAAACCCGAAATCGCGATCCTGGTGGAAGGCGGTTCCTATGGCAGCGGTGTTTCAGCCAATGATGCAGGTGAACTTTGGCACCTGCTCGACCAGCGATATGATATTCCCGTGACGATGATTCCCGTTTCAATCTTCAATACTGCAAACCTTAACCGCTATACGGTCATCCTTTTCCCTGCAGGCGGATATAATGCCATCAGCGATGCTGGGAAAGAAAAATTGAAGACCTGGCTGCAAAATGGCGGTGTTGCCATCGGCTTTGAAAATGCATTGACCTGGTTTCAAACGGCCGGGTTAGGAAAGTTTGAGACAAAAAAAGACGATGCTCCAGGCAACACGGCCTCGACGCCTTCCTCATCCAACGCTTCCGCGGATAAAAAAGAGGCGATGGTTAGCGCACCCGTGAAACCCAAACCCTATGGCGAAATTGAAGAAAATACAGGAGCCCAGGAAACCAGCGGGGCTATTTTTGAAGCCGATGTGGACTTGACAAACCCCCTTCTCTATGGCTATACCAACAACAAGATGCCGATGTTTAAGTCCAATAATTTATTTATGGAAAAAGCAAAGGGAGCCTATGCCAATCCCCTTACTTATGGAAATGCGCCTTTGCTGAGCGGCTACATCTCCAAACCTAATTATGATAAACTGAAAAATTCTTCCGGTCTTGGGATTGTCAATGTGGGTCATGGCCGTATCATCGGATTTACCGAAGACCTCGCTTTCCGGGCTTTCTGGTTTGGTCCAAACAAAATGGTGATGAACGCAATCTTTTATGGGTCGCTTATAAAGACCGAAGCTGGACGATAAGTCATCATTGTGGCTTTCATTTTAGTTGCGCAGCCCATGCAGCAACGGCTTTGGATTGTTCAGGAGTAAGTTTGGTGCCTCGATGAAGCAATGTATAACTTGTCAATGGCATCGACCCATCGTTCGCCGCATCCTCAATTTCCTCAAACTTGTGTTTGGCCCTTTTCTCCGTGTAACTTTCAAATTCTGAAAAGTTTAGCTCTCGCTTCGCCTCGTTGATGTGCCCCTGAAGCCACCATCCAATTGGCTGTACGTTGGCATACCAGGGATAAATTGTGTTATTGCTGTGACAGTCATAACACGAATGTTTCAAGACAGCGTGAATTTCTTCAGGCACCTGGTGTCGGACTCCAATTTCATTCGGAGTGGCCTGATTTGACATATTTCGGGTTGGGCGTACGAATTGTATTGCGACCAGAACAACCAATAATCCCAGAAGAATCTTTTTTCTCATGATGGCTTGAATATTACAACACCGAATCGGCGGGGCAGCATATTGAATCCGGCATCCTGAAAAGCGTACGCAGCCACCAGAATCACGCTCCCAAAATAAGTTCTTTCGCGCGATTTTGCTATTTTTGCAAAACCTTTATTCGGGTGGTCTGGAAATTTTTCGCTCTGGATAAAAATTATCTCCTGGAAGAAGCGCAGCTCGCGCTCCAGGATACCTTACTCGCTTCTCTGGTGGAAAAAACAAAAAAGCACTACGAAGAACAACATAATCCGATAGGACTGATGGATTCGTTCAGTTTGAAAATAAGAAATCATAGTCCCAGGAATTTGAAGCCCCTTGGAAGTTTTTATCAAACCCTGGCGGGCATTTACCGGTTTAAGTTCGGTCACAACCAGCTTGAATTCCTGTGGGATGGCAAAAGCCATTTTGAAAAATACCAGCGCGATTGGACAAGCATGTTTGAACTATGGATGGATGAATTCCGGCAACGCCCCCAATTCATTCAGGCCGTCCTTGACCTCACCGTTTTTCTGCCCGAAAACCGGCACGCTGACCTGGCCGAAAACCGGATGAACTTTGTGATGCTGCAATTTTTTTCTCAAAAAGATGGATTCCAGGAAGTCAAAATCCATAAAAACCGCGGTATTGTCACGCCCCCCAATTTGCGCTCCGCCTGACGTTCCCCATACGTGCGCGAAGCATATGGACCGTCAATCATTTTAACAGTCCGTATCCAGGGTTTCATGGAATCATTATATTTGTTTATTACCAATCTAACCTATGAACCCTAGAAGAATATTTGTACTCAGTGCGATAGCAGTATCCGCGCTGATTGTTTTGTGGGCCTATTTTTGGATGAACGCCTTGTTCTTCTTCCTGCTGGCCGGTCCGCTTATTTTTATGGGTTTTCGGGATATGATTCAGACGCGCCAATCGGTCAAACGCAACTTCCCTGTGATCGGGCGCCTTCGGTATTTTCTTGAAATGATACGCCCTGAGATCCAGCAATACTTTATCGAATCGGATGTAGATGGCGCACCGATTAATCGCAACGACCGGTCGGTGATCTACCAGCGGGCCAAAAGACAAATTGACACGACACCCTTTGGGACACAGCTCAACGTTTATGCCGAAGGGTATGAGTGGATGACGCACTCCATCAAACCATTCGACTTTAATTTGCTGGACCATAACCCGCGCGTACACTTTGGCGGGAAAGACTGTAAGCAACCCTATGACATGAGTGTGCTGAACATTTCAGCCATGAGTTTTGGATCGTTGAGTGCCAATGCCATTGAGGCACTTAACTCGGGCGCCAAGATCGGCGGCTTTGCACACAATACAGGTGAAGGCGGCTTGAGTCCCTATCACTTAAAAAATGGAGGAGACATTATCTGGCAAATTGGGACCGGCTATTTTGGTGCTCGAAGTGAAGATGGAAAATTCTCGCCCGAGGCCTTTAAGAAAAATGCATTGCTCCCCAACGTGAAGATGATTGAAATAAAACTATCTCAAGGTGCGAAGCCCGGGCATGGCGGGATTTTGCCGGCCGCGAAAAATACGGCGGAAATTGCAGCCATCCGTCTCGTAAAGGTGGGTACGACCGTTTTCTCTCCGCCTTCCCATAGCGCATTCGGTACGCCTATGGAATTGATCAAGTTTATCCAACAACTGCGCGAACTTTCGGGTGGAAAGCCGATAGGCTTCAAACTCTGCGTGGGGCGAATGACGGAGTTCTTGTCGATCTGCAAGGCAATGGTCCATCTTGATAGCTATCCGGACTTTATTACAGTTGACGGTGGCGAAGGTGGTACAGGAGCGGCACCCCCTGAGTTTTCCAACTTCGTAGGAATGCCGATGATCGACGCCCTGGCATTTGTCGATAATGCGTTGAGAGGGTTTGGCATACGCCATCAGTTAAGATTGATTGCTTCTGGAAAAATATTGACCGGTTTCCACATCGTCAGGGCCATGGCCTTAGGAGCCGATACGTGCAATAGCGCCCGCGCGATGATGATGGCCGTGGGGTGTATACAGGCCCTGAAATGCAACACAAACCACTGCCCCACCGGCGTAGCAACCCAAAATCCAAACCTCACCAAAGGCCTCGTCATCAACGACAAAAAACAACGTGTGGCTAACTTTCATAAAAATACGGTCGAGAGTTTTGTAGAATTGATTGCGGCTTCAGGCATCAGTCACCCCGATCAACTCAATCGTACCCATGTCTTCCGCAGGGTCTTTATGAACCTGGTAAAGACCTATGAAGAAATTTTTCCAACCATCCCAGAGGGTTGCCTGCTCGAGGGCGGCGATGTACCTTTTGACCTTGAAGAATACCTGAAACGCGCATCGGTGGACACTTTTGAGTTGGCGATGGCATGAAATAGCAGGACTACCTTCTGATTTCAAATCCTTCAAAATCACAGTTGGGTCCATCAGCCATTTCCACTTTTTCCACACTTGCCCTGGGCGGACCTTGGTGGCACCAATCGATAAATAGCTGAAGTACCACCTCCCCGGCTTCCGCTTCGATGTAGACATCCCCGTTTCTTTGGTTGCAAACAAACCCCCTTACCCCCAACGTATCCGCTTTGTCCTTGGCCGACGCCCGGAAGAAAACCCCTTGCACTTTACCCCTAATTGTGATCGAGATGTGCTTAATAGCCATAATTAAAGCCCCTCTCCCCCCGGAGCGGGGTTGGGGTGAGGCAGCCCTAAAATATATAATCCGTACTCAAAAATTCTGACTCATGATTTTTGAGGATGTTGCCGATGATCTCCTTGTTCTCGCCCGTACCCTTCGCAGCCACCAGGGAACGAATGGAAAAAACACGCAGGGCATCTGTAACCGACAAAGTACCTTCCGCAGAATCCTTTCTTCCATTGAATGGAAACGTGTCCGGACCGCGCTGACATTGCGTATTCAAATTGATCCGCCCTACCTGGTTGGCAAAGGAATCGATCAGGCTCCCAATTTTCTTCGAATCCTTTCCAAAGATGCTGATCTGCTGGCCAAAGTGCGACTTTACAACGTATTGAACCGCTTCCGATTCCCGTTCGAAAGACAATACAGGAATAACGGGACCAAATTGCTCCTCGTAATACACTTTCATTTTGCTGTTAACCGGATAAACCACCGCGGGATAAAAAAAGGTGTGGAGTGATTCACCACCGTGTGGGTTGATCACCTTGGCGCCGTGCTGGATAGCGTCCTCAACGAGGCTTTTGAGGTACTCGGTTTTTCCCGGTTCCGCCATGGGTGTCAAAGCGACGCCAGGATCCCAGGGCATACCCGGTTTTAGTTTCTCAATAGCCTCACAAAGTTTTTTCAAGAACTCGTCCACAATGCTCTTGTGCACAAACAGAATCTTCAATGCTGTGCACCGTTGGCCATTGAAGGAAAGTGATCCGAGGATACATTCATTGACGGCGTTGACCAGGTCCGCATCGGGAAGAACGATCGCTGG
>JBGPGZ010000317.1:0-5361 GCA_041484175.1 Cyclobacteriaceae bacterium
GTCCACGGTATTGAGAACCAGGGATCCATTAGTCGACATATCAAATGTATTGGAAAGAAAACTATTCTTGAGAAATACATTTTCATCACAATTCGCCTGAATCTTCACGGCCCAGCCATTTTCCTTAAATACGTTTTGTGAAAAAGAACATCGGCTTGATCCCTCCATATATATCCCAATGGTATTTTTCGAAAAATGATTTCTTTCGATGAAACTGTCACGGATATCTTTTAGCAATAGGCCATACGATGCTGCTCCCCAGTTGTCTTCAAAGCGATTGCCGGTCATTTTTACTCCCTTTGTATACATTACAGCCACGCCAGCGCCATTATCCTGAAAAATATTTGAGTGGTATTCATCGTTATGTGAAAACATGAAATGCAGACCATATCGCATATTCTTGTGACTGAAGTTATTCTCAATGACCGAGTTGGTGACAAACTCAAAATAAATACCATCACGGTGTCCACTCACTTTATTATTTCGAATGATAAGGGAATCACATTTCCACGCGTGAATGCCGTTGCCGATCTGGTGTTCCGCTTCCACATTGGAATGAAGAATATTGTTCTCGATCAGTGATCCGCTCGAGTTTGATAAATGGATCCCAAAGAAAGTATTTTCAAATTGATTATTGATAACCCTCAACCGTTTTGAATTTACGGCGTTCACGGCCGCAATATCATTCATGCTTCCCACACCAGTATTGATCATCCTTATACCGATAATGGATACATCGCTGGCCGAAATGGTAAGTATTTCGTATTTATCTTCACCATCCAGGACCGGATAGTTGACGCCCATGAGTATTAAAGATCTCCGAACAACCAAATTGCCTTCCTTGTAAATACCGGGCATAATCCGGATGGTGTCTCCATCGGCCGCGAATTCTATGGCTGACTTTATCGAACGCAAATTTCCCTTTTGATCGACCGTCCATGTTTTTGGAAAAGCAGAAAATGAAAGAACAAGCCAAGATGAAAATATGGCCCAGCGCATTACTTGTATTGCGTAATCACTTCTCCCCATACAAGATATATTCCATTCAATTGCTTCTTAAAGTTATCCATGCTTGACTTCATTTCAAACGCTGCAATTCGACCATCCATTGGACTTCGTATCTCCGCTGATTTAAGATAAAATGCATCCGTTGCCACGATCAGTTTGCCCGGGTTGGAGTAATCAATCACCAGCTTATGTGTAAAATTCTCCGTTGGTTCGTAACCCGAGTGATAAAAATTAATAAAGCAATTCAAGTCATCAAATTTATACACCTTGCCTTTTTTTGTGACGACTTCAGCTCCAAATTTTTTGTCCACCAATGTCATTTTGCAGAAGTAGCAGACATCGGTTCCATAGTTTAACGGCTCGGGCTCGGTTGAACACGATGAAAAAAGAAATCCTGTAACCAGAAGCACCAGAACGCCCCTCCTGCGACTGGTCATCCGAAAGATCTTCGTCATTATCCTTCTATCCATTCGTTTTCCATTCATAAATTATCAACCCCAGAAGAAGAATGCCCGTTACGATGAAAACCCATCCTCCGGCGTCGGGACCGGAGAAGGCAGTGAAATTCAAGAGCACCTTTGTTCCGATCAGTGGCGGTTGGTATGACATGCCAGGAATTCTAATGGGTGCGTCTGGATTTAAGTTGTGACCGTAATCGTAGCCCCACCTGTAAAAATCCACCAACGCGCCAACACCGGTGGCGACGAGAAGCAGGAAAAAGGAGATCAAACCAATTCTTTTGTTGAACAAACTAGTCAACAAACCCACTGCGATGATAAAACCAACAACGTAGATCATGAACTTGAACTCAGGGAACATACTCACTTCGATCGTCTTCATGCCGATATAATGATTCAACGCGCTGATGATCTTCACATTTCCAGTCAAGGTGTTGATCCAGATTTTCATCTCGAGTCCTTCCGGGTACTGTGGCGCCCACATGAGAATTTGCCAAAGAGGAACAAAATAAACGGAGATCAACGCCAACGCCGATACGCCAACTGATATTCTGGTAAAAGGTCTCAATGGTTTCATTGTCGATACTTTTGAAAAAGGCGCCCCAACAGAACGGGCGCCCTCTTGCCTAAGCAGTAAACTAAATTGCGAAAAGCACTTATTTGTCTGTGCCCTTACCTTCCTCCTCGATTTTACCGGTTGAAAATTTAATCGGCACCGTACTGCCCGTCGGGGACACCCGGACATACCCAGACATTTCCTGGTGCAGTGCCGAACAGAAGTCGGTGCAATAGAATGGAACAACCCCTACTTCCGTAGGCTTCCATTTGAGTGTTTGGGTTTCACCCGGCATAATCAGGATCTCTGCATTGGAAGCTCCTCGTATCGCAAACCCATGTGGTACATCCCAATCCTGCTCCAGGTTCGTCAAGTGAAAATATACCTCGTCTCCCATCCGAACTCCTTCAATATTATCAGGAGTAAGGTGAGAGCGTATCGCTGTCATGTACACATGAACCTGATTCCCTTTGCGTTCGACTTTGGTTTTACCTTCTCCCTTGGACGCATAGGGATGAGTGTTCTCCTCTATCTTATAGAACTTCACCGAAGTGGCTGTGATCAAACTGGCTGGAATAGATTGCGCATAATGCGGTTCTCCGACCGTGGGAAAATCCAGCAGGAGTTGCATCTTATCGCCTGAAATATCGTACAATTGAGCCGATTGAGCTAATTCAGGACCTGTGGGCAAGTATCGGTCTTTCGTGATTTTGTTGTAGGCCACGACATATTTACCCCAAGGTTTTTTGGTGTCACCCCCTGGTATTGACAAGTGACCAATCGAATAATACGTGGGAACACGATCCAGGACCTCAAGGCTTTTCACATTCCATTTCACTATTTCCGAAGAAACAAACATCGAAGTATAAGCATTCCCCTTTTCATCAAACTCGGTGTGCAATGGTCCAAGCCCCGGTTTCTTTACTTCCCCATGCAAAGCCGATTCATACTTAATCACTTGTAATCCTGCAAACTCGCCTTCAAACTCCTTGTTGGCAATCGCCTTCATCAATTTGGAGTAAGAAAACACCGGAATCAGAGCAGCCAGCTTTCCGCTACCCACAATGTATTCTCCCGTAGGATCCACATCGCACCCGTGGGGAGACTTTGGGCAGGGAATGAAGTAAACAACGTCTTTTAATTCCACAGGATCGAGCACCGTTACTTCATTTTCCATGGAAGACGTCATGATGGAACTTTTTTCATCTAATGTATTATGAGCATAATTCGCTTTCACCTTTTTTCCTTTCCCTTGTGCCAAATACTCTTCGCACTTCTTCCAATTTACAGCCATAATATAATCCTTGTCCTTCTGCGAAGCATTTACCTCCAGCAGCGTGTATGCCTGCTCGGTATTGTAGCAAGAGAAGAAGAACCAATCGTGAGAAGGACCCTTCCCCGAGTGGCTTAGATCATAATTGAATCCAGGGGTAACAAGTTGGAAGGCAATGCTCATTTTGCCAGACCCTTTATCCACTTTGATAAAACTGATGGAACCCTTAAAGTTCTTTTTATAAGAACTGATAGGCACATCCCGATTATCACCCAATGGAATACTAAACCGGGTCCCCGCAACCACATACTCCGTGTTTTCGGTGATAAAAGGAGAAGAGTGATTACCACCGCTATTGGGAAGCTCAATAATCTCTTCGGTACGGAAAGTTTTTAAGTTGACGCGCGCCACGCGAGGTGTATTGTTGGCATTGGCAAATGCCCAACGTCCATCGTGCACACCATCCGTTTCTGACAACTCGATATGATGAAGATCGTCCCACGGGATATATCCCTTTGAGGTCTTCAGCATTTCCTTTGACTCCTCACTGTACCCATAACCATTTTCAGGAAACACAGAAAAGACAGGGATGATTTTGAGCAATCGACCGGAAGGCAAGCCATAAACACTCATCTGCCCATTGAATCCACCCGAAACAAAGTTGTAAAACTCATCATACTTGCCGGGGGCCACATAAACCTTTGCTGCAGCATTTCCTACTACTGCTTCTTGCGGGCCTTTAGGCCTGCAACTATTAAAGATAAAGACTGAGCCTCCAAGCATGGAAAGCACAATCAATCTGACTAATTTTTTCATTGCTACTTTGTATTATTGAGGTTTATCAAGAATCAGTTATTTTTCGCCGTCATTCTTACGCATGAATTCAAGGATATCTCTTGCATCGCCAATGGACACATTTTGATTTGGCATTCTTACCAAACAGAGCTCGAACAGCTTTTGCGCCTCGGGGTCTTTATCAAGCATGACATCAACATTGGTAACCATGTTCATAATCCACTCCGGTTGTCTGCGCTTGGTCACTTCCTTCCATCCGGGACCCACCAGTCGCTGATCGGTGAGTTTGTGACAAGCCGAACATTTCATTTCATAAATCGACAATCCTCGCCCAACCCTTTCCTGTTCCAGGGGAGTTTTCAATGTTACCGTTTTCACAGCACCAATCCCTTTTGTCGGATTAGTAATGGCTTCTACCGCCGATTTATTTGAGGGTTGATCAGGGTAATCTTCCTTGTTTTTAGGTTTGTCAGGGGCACAAGCCAAAGTCAGCGCCGTAATGCCAATAAAGAATAGGTATTTCATAATTTAAGTTTTAAAGATTTGGAGTGATGTTTTTTGATTTGGGGTTGGAGTTGCTCTTCGAAATGGGCATTTTGACTGCATAAACCTAGCCTGACCCACTGCGGTAAAAAATGACTTTCGTCATCTGCCGGCAAGATATTATGCATAAAATTCATGCCCTCTTTTTGTCTCTTGTATGTAATTATCGTGCCAGCTGGATATATTTTCATGAGGTCTACAAAACCAGAAGTCCATTTTCAAAAAGATCAACCTCTTTCTTTTGGTATCATTTACAGACAACAATCGTACCCGCTGGCTGAGGATCATGATAATGCACATACACGCTTCTGGTGATCAACAGGGCTCCCAACGTAATCAGGGCAACAGTCGTAAAATTTCGAAATGTAACATTCAAACGGGTGATCAGTGATTGCAACACAGCAGTAAAACCAAGCATCACGGGCAGCGTACCAGCACCAAAGATCAACATGAAGAAGAAACCGCTGGCTGTGTTCCCCACTGTCAAACAATAGGTTAATGCAAGGTAGGTCAGGCCACATGGCAAGAGACCGTTAAGTAAACCCATAACAGCCATGGCGAGGATCGTCTTTTCTTGCAGCACCCGGGAGAACAACCCCTTGATGCGAACCGTAATTTTTTGAATGGCCCCCGTAAAAATGGGAATGTGAATGTGGCTGGCTCCTGCCAAACCGATAAGGACCAGTGCGCAACCCAAAGAAACGGTAAGCACGTTTTGAATTCCGGAA
>JBGPGZ010000318.1:0-5326 GCA_041484175.1 Cyclobacteriaceae bacterium
CCAACGCTGAAATTTGTAATCTTAATTTGTAACCATTTCATTCAGTTCCGTAGGAACGAAATATTGGTAACCACGAATTGTAAAGCCAATCAAGTTCCGTAGGAACGGAATATATTCAGTAGTAGTTATTGGCGGTGTTGGACGATATGTCGTCCCTAACGGGACTTGAACATGATCACCGTGTCAGTCTACCAATATCTCGTCCCTAAGAGGACCGTAATTTGGAATTGCTACTCAGCCCTTTGTGTGGAGAATGAATAGGGTGGCACCTTGATCTTGCGGGGTGGTTCGAGCAACAAAAATAACGGGATTGGGATATAGGCCTGCCTGAAGACAGCCATGGGCCGGTAGATCTTTTCTGCAATCTCCCGGTACGAGTATTCCCTTCTGGCCATCAGCGCCGCAACGTCAATCGTAATGCTCTTGACAGGCTGACCGTAGGCATTCAAATTCCAGGCATGACGGGAGCCAACATTGAATGTTACATAGGTAATCCCCTTATTCTGCAACCGGCTTAGCTTGCGGTTAATGACAAAGTCATTGCGAAAGATGACCTGACTGTAAAGTAGCTGTCCTGCCAGCAGCAATGTGGCCAACGTCATCAACGCTTTCATATGTTAAATATAAATATTATTGGCCGCATTTTTAAACCCTGCTATTTGAATACCCTTCGAAGACATTTTATTACCTTAGGGGCCGCTTCAAAACTACCCTATGCCTTATTCCAGAATAGCCGGCCTTGGCCATCATGTCCCTGAAACCATCATCACCAACCAGTACCTTTCCACGTTGATGGATACCAATAGTGAATGGATCATTGAGCGTACAGGAATTGAAGAAAGAAGATGGCTTGATCCCTCTATGGACACGGTAGCCAACATGGCAGCGAAAGCGTCGCGGATGGCATTGCAAAGAGCAGGACTCACCGAAAAGGACATCGACTTTATTGTCCTTGCTACGATTACACCCGATTATTTCTTCCCCGGTTCCGGGGTCTTGCTGCAACGCGAGTTAGGCCTCGATGGCCGGATTGGAGCGCTGGATATTCGCAACGCCTGCTCCGGGTTTATATATGCGCTTTCGGTGGCAGATCAGTTCATCAAGTCTGGAATGTACAAAACCATCCTGGTGGTGGGCGCCGAAATTCAATCCACCGCACTGGACGTAACCACCCGCGGCCGGAATACCGCAGTCATTTTTGGCGACGGGGCCGGGGCCGTCATCCTTCAGGCAGCTGACAAGCCCGGAATATTGTCCACCCACCTCCATTCCGATGGCCGTTTTGCAGAAGAATTATATGTCAAAGATCCAGGCAGCAGCCGACCGCGTTCCGAACGCCAACCTGACCAAATTCTGGATACAACGTCTTATAAAGTGGTCATGAACGGCAACCAGGTATTCAAGCATGCCGTGGTCCGTTTTATGGAAGTTATCAACGAGGCCCTCACGGCGAACAACCTAAAGAAAGAAGACATCAACTTGCTCGTGCCTCACCAGGCAAACTTGCGGATCAGTCAGTACATTCAGGAAAAGCTGGCCTTTCGTAATGACCAGGTCTACAATAACATTATGCGGTATGGCAACACAACCGCGGCCTCCATCCCCATCGCGATGAGTGAAGCCTGGGCAGAAGGAAGAATCAAAGAAAATGACGTAATTTGTTTAGCTGCCTTTGGCAGTGGATTCACCTGGGCGTCGGCCCTGATTCGTTGGTAAACCCAAAACCATTATGAAGACCCCTTCCTACAATCCAAGCCCCCTTGAAGTGGATTTTGCCAATGCTCTATTCATTCTTCAAAAGGAAATTCAAAAACATTTGCAGGGTAACGAAGTAATCCACGTGGAAAGCAATATCAAACGCGACAACCCGATGGTGAAATTCAATCTGCTCGATAAAGACGGCGACCCGCATGAAATCGTGGTGAGGATTGTTCAAATTCCCGATAAGTTTTAATCGCCCCGTTCGTATCAACGTTCCTGACAATACAGCCAAGACCTAATCCAGACACTTCGCAACCATGTCGTTGTTGATCATTCTGCTCTGCATCATTCTACTGGTCATTCTGATCTCGCGCTTTCACTTCAACACGTTTATTGCCTTTCTTATCGTCTCCATTCTTGCAGGGTTATTATTGGGGATCGAAATACCGAAGATCGCCACTTCGGTGCAAAAGGGGATCGGGGACATGCTGGGATCGTTGGTCGTAATCATCGTTACTGGCGCGATGCTCGGAAAGTTGGTGGCCGACAGCGGAGCAGCGCAGCGAATTACGTCGGGCATGATGAAACTCCTCGGTGAGAAATACATTCAATGGGCCCTGATGATCACGGGCTTTATTATCGGTATTCCGTTGTTTTACAGCGTAGGATTTGTTCTGGTGGTTCCCTTTATTTTTTCCGTTGCCTACCGATACAAACTGCCCGCTGTGTACACCGGTGTCCCGATGCTTGCGGCCCTGTCGGTGACACATGGTTATCTTCCACCCCATCCATCTCCCACCGCGTTGGTTTCTCAATTTCATGCCAACATGGGAATGACATTGTTTTATGGAACTATGATCGCAATCCCTGCGGTGATCATCGCTGGACCCCTGTTCTCAAAGACATTAAGAAATATCAACTCAGTTCCCCTTCAAACCTTTCAATCAACTCCCATACCGGACGAGAAACTCCCTGGCCTTGCCAACAGCATCTTGACTTCCCTGCTTCCGGTGATGTTACTGGCCGTCACCACGGTATTGGGCCCTTATGTTACCAAGGAAGGGACCACCAGAAACATACTTCTCTTTGTAAGTGATCCCGCCGTGGTCATGCTGATATCCCTGTTGATCGCAACCTATACGCTGGGAACCAGGATGGGCATCGGCATGAAGCAAATCTCGGGCATTTTTGGCGATGCCGTAAAAGATGTCGCCATGGTCCTATTGATTATCGCCGGCTCGGGAGCATTCAAGCAAATCCTCATCGACAGCGGCGTAAACGACACCATCGCCGCACTGTTGGCCGGACTAAACGTACAGCCACTGATTCTTGGATGGTTCATCGCGGCCGTCATCCGGATCTGCGTCGGTTCGGCTACCGTGGCCGGGCTTACGGCTGCCAGCATTCTTGCACCGATGATTGACAATTATCAAGTCGACCGCAATCTGATGGTGCTTTCCGTCGGTGCAGGAAGTCTCATGTTTTCACATGTCAATGATTCCGGTTTCTGGTTGTTTAAGGAATATTTTAACTTGAGCATCAAGGACACAATTCGCTCCTGGTCGTTGATGGAAAGCGTCATTTCCATCGTTGGGTTGATCGGCGTTTTGGTAATGAATTTATTGATTTGAAAGTTACATGGATAAACCTTCGTTTCTATCTGCTTATTGGGTGAACCTTTTGATGGCAAACTTTTACATTGACAAACCGCTCCTGGAGAAATATAAACCCGCACACACCGAAATTGACTCGTGGAACGGTAATTATTATGTCAGCTTGGTCGGATTCCTATTCAAGGACACCAGGGTAAAAGGCATCCGGTTTCCATTTCATAGCAATTTTGAGGAAGTCAACCTCCGGTTTTACGTAAAGCACAAGCATAACAATGAATGGAAAAGAGGCGTGGTCTTTATTAAGGAAATAGTACCCAGGAGACTCATTACATTTATTGCGAACACGTTATACAAGGAAAATTATGAAACCCGGAAAATGACCCACTCTTTTTCCACGGACCCCGAAATGATTGTTGAGTACAAGTGGGAAGTGAACAAGGAATGGAATTTTCTCAATGCCATTGCCCATCCAGAGAAAAAGGCCGCTGCGATCGGCAGCGAAGAAGAATTCATCACGGAACACTATTGGGGTTATGCCAAAGTCAATAACCGGATCACGTCAGAATACGAAGTACGGCATCCATCCTGGCTCATTCACCCCGTATCGTCATTTCGGTTTAAGTGTGATGCCAAGGAACTTTATGGGCCGGAATTTGAGGAAGCATTGAATAGTCCACCGGCATCTGTATTTCTTGCCGATGGATCCGCCATCAGCGTAATGAACAATCGAAAACTGAAACTCCACGCAGACCTATGAAAGACAAAATTATATGCTTTGGAGAAATCATGATGCGGCTTAATACGCAGGACCATCAGCGTTTTTCACAAGCGAATGCATTGGAAATTTTCTACGGGGGGTCGGAGTCGAATGTAAGCGTGCTTTTGTCAAGATTGGGAATGCCCGCTGCTTTTGTCACGCGACTTCCTGACAACGACCTGGGCGAGACGGCCGTAGAGGCGCTTCGGAAACACGGCGTGGATACGACCCATATTCTCCGAAGCCATGGTCGGTTGGGTCTTTATTTTACGGAAACAAGTAGCTCGCTGCGCCCGTCCAAAGTCATTTATGACAGAGGCGACTCCGCATTCGCCACGCTCACACCGGGTGTTATTGACTGGAACAAAATATTTGAACAGGCACGATGGCTTCATTGGTCGGGTATCTCAGCGGCTGTCTCGGCCAGTGCGGCAATGGTTTGCCTTGAAGCGGTACAGGCAGCGAAGAAGGCGGGATTGAGAATATCTTCAGACCTTAACTATCGCAGCATGCTGTGGAAATATGGAAAACATCCTTCCGAGATCATGCCCGAACTGCTTTCCTGTTGCGATGTTATCACAGGCGACATCGACACCGCCGAAATCTATTTTGGAATCAAGATTGACAAATCATTAGCCAAGGATGATGCCTTAAAGGAATGCGGAAGGCTGCTGAAGAAGAAACTGCCCGACTTGCAACTGCTCGCGATGAGTTTCCGCGAAATGAAAGACACAGGCAGTCAACTATACTCCGGTGTTTTAATCGACGGTGATAAACTCCATTTTTCGGCGGTCCATGAATTTGGGAATATAGTCGAGCGCATCGGAACCGGCGATGCTTTTATGGCCGGGCTTATTCACGCCCTCGTGCAGAATTATTCTCATCAACGCGTTATTGATTTTGCCATTGGAGCCGGCGCCTTAAAGCATTCTATTCCAGGCGAGTTCGCCATCCTTAACAAGGAAGAAATTGAAAGTTTTCTGACCGGTGGAAACGCCAAAGGGAAAATAATCCGGTAAATTTGCATCCCATGAAATACCGCTCACGTCAGGAGATCAATCAGCTTGTTTTACAACACGCACTGCTTCCACTATTCAATCCTGATGACCTTGAAGTTTGCAAGGAAGTGCTTAAGGCCTCCTATGACGGAGGCGTGCGTCTGTTTGAATGTACTAACCGGTCGGCCAATGCCTTGTCTATATTCAGGAAGCTGATCCCATTTGCCCAAGACACAATGCCGGACCTGGTGCTCGGG
>JBGPGZ010000319.1:0-5319 GCA_041484175.1 Cyclobacteriaceae bacterium
ATTATCAATGCCATCGTTGGTAAAGGCACATCTCTACACAATAGTAATATTTTATTATTGTGTTTTCAATACACATAGACTGATCAACGAAAGAATTCGACCAATGGTGTTGAAAATTCCCTTGAATACCGATATTTGACACGCATGGACAAAGATCAGCAGTTTGAAGAGTTTATACTCCGCGGCAGCCAGACCTTTTTGCAGCACCTCTCTGTCGACTGTGTGATATTTGGCTTTCATGAAAATCAACTCAAGGTCCTTCTGATCAAATGGAAAGAAGGGGGCCAATGGTCTTTGCCGGGCGGCTTTGTTAAAAAGAAAGAGACGATCGATGGTTCAGCCATCCGGACCCTGAAAGAGCGCACCGGGTTGGATGATATTTTCCTTCATCAGTTTTACACATTCGGAGACCCGCTCAGGGGCAAGAATAAGATCCACCTTAAGAAGATAGTAAGCGACAGCTGGCTTCAGGAACGGTTTGTTTCTGTCGGCTATTATGCCCTGGTCGAGTATTCAAAAGTAAATCCAAAGCCCGATTGGCTGACCGATGAATGTCGCTGGTGGGACATTCATGAAGTTCCGAAACTCGTGCTTGATCACAATGGCATTGTCGCAAGGGCGCTTGAAGCATTAAGGCAGAGCTTAAATGATCATCCGGTAGGTTTTAACTTACTTCCGGTGAAATTTACCATGCCCCAGTTGCAGCGATTGTATGAAACGATTTTGAATAAATCACTCGATCGCAGAAATTTTCAAAAGAAAATGCTCAGGTCAAGTACGCTGGAGCGACTCAAAGAACGCAAAACAGGGGGGGCTCATAAAGCCCCGTACTTCTACCGGTTTGATCTTCGTAATTACAAGAGGGCGCTGAAAGAGGGGTTGACCGGTGAGTGGTAAAATGCACCAGCCATTCGCAATGCGCTTATGCTTGGGATTGAATGTAGAACGACTTCGTTATGGTAAGCGAGTCGTCAAACTCGTATAGTTTGGGCGCTCCTGTTGCCAGGTTTAGATTTGAAATTTCATCGGAGCCGATTTCTTCAAGATACATCATCAAGGCCCGCAAGCTATTCCCATGGGCTACGATTAGAATATTTTTTCCGGTTTTCAATTTTGGGACCACTTCCCTGAGATAATAAGGAATCACCCTTTCATAGGTAGCTTTCAGGCTTTCGCCGTGGGGTGGTGCTATATCATAACTTCTCCGCCAAATCAAAACTTGCTGTGCTCCATACTGCTTTTCAATTTCACTTTTATTAAATCCCTGGAGGTCTCCGTAGTTCCGCTCATTCAACGCAGCTGCACGGGTGACGGGAATCGACTTGTTTCCGGTTTCACTTAAAACAATCTCCAGCGTGCGAATGGCCCTTTTGAGTACTGAAGTATACGCCAGGTCGATATGGTAGCGTCTTAACAGCCGGCCCACATTTCTGGCTTCTTCTTCCCCTTGCGGAGTAAGATCTACATCCACCTCACCCGTAAAGCGGTTTTCCAAATTCCATGTAGACTGACCATGTCTTACGATGATTAAGATCGGCATGAGTACTTTATCAGGTTATTATGGTTAATGATTGCAGAACTTTGTTCTGTTTTTCTTCAGCTCCAATCAAAAACGGATCTCAGATGGCTTCAGCCATGAACTTATTAAGACAACATGTATTCTTTCTTCAACAACGGACATATTTTATATCGCTCATCCTTGGTGTCTTTGTAAAGTGCCTCGAGCAATTCATACACGTGATGGACGCCAATTTTTTGGCACCATTCAAACGGACCGAAGGGGTAATTCGTCCCCAGTTTCATTGCCAGGTCAATATCCTCGCGTGTGGCAGTGCCCTCTTGTACGGTGTAATAGGCCTCGTTAATGATCATGCCAATCACGCGGGGCGTAACCATGCCCACGCGATCATCAACGATCTCAAAGGGCGTGTTTAGCTGATTGCAAATATCTTCCAACCTCCCCCGCTGTTCAGGATTCAAGAGACTGACTTCGAGAATTTCACGGTCGAGAAATGTTGGTAATCCTGCGAAACCGAATTGAAGACCGCTGAAGGAATTGCCACACTTTTGGTTTAGTTCGCGCAAACTGATCTTTGCAGCATTCAGGAACAAAGCAGTCCGAAGCTCTCCATAGACTCCCATCTGGATTGAATCCTGATCGACTGCAAAATCAAAAACCGCGTCGCATTGACTATGGAACCTCTTTGCGTCAGACTGGTTCTGCTCCCAGGTATAATGGTGATCAGCTCCGAACTTGTGGCGGCATTCATCCAAATTAGGCTCATCGCCAATCACCAAAATATGCATACAAGACTGAAAGGATTTTCAGATATTTGATCAAAAGTAACAAACCCGCCGCTATGTCAAAAACTGTTGTTTATTCATCAAACGCCCCAGAACCCATCGGTCCTTATAGCCAGGCCATTCAAACAGGCAATATGGTTTTCGTCTCCGGTCAGATTGCGATAGAAAAAGACTCCGGCAAGCTGATCACGGGAAATATCTCGGAAGAAACAGGCCAGGTGATGAAGAACCTGGGTGAGATTCTGAAAGCGGCGGGGCTGGAGTTTTCAGATGTAGTCAAGAGTACCATCTTCTTGAAAGACATGGGGAATTTTCCGCTGGTCAACGAGGTTTATGGCAAATACTTTCCAACCCTGCCACCCGCCCGTGAAACCGTGGAAGTTAGCCGGCTACCCAAAGACGTTAACGTTGAAATTTCCTGTATTGCAGTCAGGTAGGTTCATCGCCATTTCGCATCTTACAAACCATGAAGAAATCCTATAAGAAAGGAAAATTTGATTTCATGTCAGGGCAGAAAATAAATCAGCATGCTAACACTGCTCCCATCCCATCAGGAAACCCTTGTAGTTGCTTTGAGGGGAGATGAGGTCCTGGCTCGTCTCTTCACTGCCATTGACAATCGTGTTACAAAAGAAGAAGCACGCGGCCAGATCTTCTTTAATGGAGGAGTAACAAATGACCGATTCAGGATCTCGCTCAGAATCTGGAGGCCCAATAACTACGTGCCGGTCGTCAACGCAAGAATTGATCCCACCTCCACCGGGTGTTTGCTGTTTATCGACTACGCCCTTTTTCCCGCAACAAAGCTGTTTGTTATTTTCTGGTTGTTGTTCATCCTGGCTGCCAGCATCGTGAGCGGATATCATTGGAAGAACATAATATACCTCATGGCCGGGGTAGGGATTGCCGCAGTGGCCTGGTGGTTCGTCTGGTATAACTTCAGGATCCAGCTAAAAGCAACAAGAGAAGCGCTTTTGAAGATTCTTTCATAAGGAGCTTTAGCCCTTTTTCACTTCCTTCGCCCACAGATCATTTAAAGTAACCGTGCGGTTAAACACCAACTTCGAGCCGGACGAATCGGGGTCAAGCGTAAAATACCCCTTTCTCAAAAACTGATAGCGATCTTCATCGTTGGCATCGCGGATCGCTGGTTCTGCAAAGACAGCAGGGATCACTTGCAGCGAGTGTTGATTGAGGTTGTCTTTAAAATCGCCTTCCGCCTCACTCACGTTTTCCACTTTGAACAGCCTGTCGTAGAGCCGCGCCTCCACAGGCACCGCATGAGCAATGCTCACCCAGTGCAATGTTCCCTTCACTTTGATACCCGACGTATCCGATCCGCTTTTGGTTTCTGGCAGATAGGCACAATGAAGTTCTTTGATTGTGCCTGCCGCATCTTTGATTACCTCATCACAGCGGATGATGTAGGCACTTTTCAAACGCACCATCAGACCCGGAGAAAGGCGAAAATATTTTTTCGGCGGATTTTCTGAAAAGTCATCGCGGTCAATAAACAGTTCGCGGCTAAACGGAATTTCACGCATGCCTGCCTCAGGGTCTTCGGTATTGTTTTCCGCCTCCAGCATTTCGGTCTTACCTTGCGGGTAGTTCGTGAGAATAACTTTTATTGGATCGAACACCACCATTCTGCGCAATGCGATCTTATTGAGATGTTCGCGAACACAGAATTCAAGCAGCCCCACATCAATCAGGTTTTCGCGCTTGGCTATGCCAATCTTGTCGCAAAATTCGCGGATGCTTTTTGGAGTATACCCTCTTCTTCTTACGGCACTCAGGGTCGGCATGCGCGGATCATCCCATCCTTTGACATGACCATCATTGACCAGCTGAAGGAGTTTGCGTTTGCTCATGATTGTGTAGGTCATATTCAGGCGGGCAAATTCATATTGCCGTGAGGGATAAATTGACAAGTGCTCAATAAACCAATCGTATAACGCCCTATGGGGAATGAACTCCAATGTGCAGATACTGTGGGTTACGTTTTCAATGGCATCGCATTGCCCATGGGCAAAGTCATACATCGGATAAATACACCAGGCATCACCCGTGCGATGGTGATGCGCGTGTTTGATACGGTACATGAGCGGGTCCCGCATGTGCATGTTGGCGTGCCCCATATCGATTTTCGCGCGCAGCACTTTTTCACCATCCTGAAAGCGACCGGACCTCATTTCTGAAAATAGCCGAAGGTTTTCTTCAACAGACCGGCTTCTAAACGGGCTGTCGGTCCCGGCCCTCGTAGGCGTACCTTTCAACCTGGCAATTTCTTCACTGGAACTGTCATCCACATAAGCCAACCCCTTCTTGATCAGTGTGACCGCAAATTCATAGAGACTTTCAAAGTAATCGGAGGCATAAAGTTCCTGCGACCATTCAAAACCCAGCCATTGGATGTCATTTTTAATAGCGTCAACATATTCAGTTTCCTCAGTAACCGGGTTGGTGTCATCAAAACGCAGATTGGTCTTGCCCCCGTACTTCAAAGCAAGTCCAAAATTAAGGCAAATGCTTTTTGCATGACCCATGTGCAGGTATCCATTGGGCTCCGGCGGGAACCGCGTAATAATATTCTTATACGTGCCCGATTGAAGGTCGTTTTCAACAATCTCCTCAAGAAAGTTTAAGCTCTTTTCTTCAGTCATTGATCATCGTTTTGGAAAGCACCAAAGATAGAAAGCCTTTTGGATTTGTAGAAAATAGTTTGGACTGGTGCACAGCATTTCTTGCAAAAAGAAGCCCGACCTTCTCCCTGTTTATCCTTCCGGTCCGTGTTTCTTAGTGGCCACAAAGACATCAAGACACAACGGATGCAAAAATGAGGGATTTTTATAAGGCGTCCGAGAGTGTAATTCTAAATCATCCTTTACCTTTGCAGTCGCTTAACAATAAGAAAAATGAGGGAAGTTCGCGTCCGTTTTGCACCCAGCCCCACAGGTGCTCTGCACATTGGCGGCATTCGAACTGCATTGTATAACTACTTGCTTGCGCGACAAA
>JBGPGZ010000320.1:0-5316 GCA_041484175.1 Cyclobacteriaceae bacterium
ATGGAGAGGGGGGAGATTTACGAAGAAGAGAAGTGTATTATTTTTCTAAGGACACGCTCCGGATGTCCAAGGTCTTCTTCGTTGGAAAATCTGAGTCCCCCTCTCCACCATGGAGAGGGGTTAGGGGTGAGGTGGGAGCCCCCTTGCGTGGCCGGGATGACGGTGCAAAAGAGATCGGGTCGGAAGAATAAACTTTGCGGTGATACCGCATCTCCTTGCACGTCGAAAGAAATGCCAGTGAGCTCCACCTCACCCCCGCCTACGCTAAAGCTCCGGCGGACAGGCCCGGCCCCCGTCCGACCCCGAGGTTCTCGGGGGCGGGCCTCTCCTGCACGGAGAGGGGGGAGATTTACGAAGAAGAGAAGTGTATTATTTTTCTAAGGACACGCTCCGGATGTCCAAGGACTTCTTCGTTGGCATATCTGAGTCCCCCTCTCCACCTTGGAGAGGGATTAGGCATGCCCGCCGAAGCTTTGGCGTAGGCGGGGGTGAGGAAGTCGCGCAGGAGAGGGGTTAGGGGTGAGGAGGTCCCCGCGCAGGAGAGGAGGGAAAAGCTGTTTTCGAATTGAAGTTTCCTAAATTGGATTTCTCTTCCGGTTATAGATTTGGTGGTTTCTGGTCAATTTTAACTGAACAAGGATTATGCTCAGGAATTATTTCATTACAGCAATCCGCGTTTCGCGGCGGCACAGTCTTTACTCATTTATCAACTTCCTTGGCCTCAGCATCGGATTGGCCGGAAGCCTGTTGATCGGAATCTATATTGCCGACGAGCTAAGCTACGATCGTCATATCAAGGACGCTAAAAGAATTTACAGGATTGGGATAAACGAAACATTTCATGGCGAGGAGATCCTCTATTC
This sequence comes from Cyclobacteriaceae bacterium, assembly GCA_041484175.1. Classification (GTDB taxonomy): domain Bacteria; phylum Bacteroidota; class Bacteroidia; order Cytophagales; family Cyclobacteriaceae; genus ELB16-189. The sequence goes on from JBGPGZ010000320.1 coordinate 864, forward strand.
GGATACAGGAGCTCCTTTGGCCGAAGCATTGCGCAATGAAATCCCTGAGGTCGAGGCCTCTGTAAGAGTTAGTGACATGAATAACCCCGTCCAGTATGAAGATAGGGCATTCGTGGAAAAGAGGTTTCTGGTAGCAGACTCGAATTTTTTTGACTTCTTTGGTTACACCCTCATTGAAGGTAATACTGACAGATGCCTCAGCGGCCCGCATAAGATCGTCATGTCCTTGTCGGCAGCTAAAAAGTACTTCGACTACAAAGGAAAAGGAGACCCATCCCCGCTCGGAAGACAATTGATCGTCGGACGCAACAAAGAGCTCACGGAAATCACCGGCATTTTTGCCGACCTTCCTGCTACTGCGCACATGAAGTTTGACATGGTCATGTCGCTTGAATCACTTCCTATTGCAAGCGATGATTGTTGGGCTTGTTATGGCGTTAAAACCTATTTTAAGATAGACGAAAACGCTGGCACCATCGCTATTGAGAAAAAGCTTGCAGAATTTTCCGAGAAAAAAATTATCCCCAGGATCGAAAATGACCTGAAAATATCACACAGCGAGTTTGTAAAAAGTGGTGACTTTGTACGCTTTTTTATCCAACCTCTTCTTTCAATCCACCTGGAATCATCACTCGACAGTGAGTTCGAACCCAATGGCGACATCCGATATGTCTATATTCTCGCAGTCGTAGGCATTTTTCTGATCCTCATCGCCTGCATAAACTTCATAAACTTGTCAACAGCGCGCGCTATTAACCGCAGTAAGGAAGTGGGGGTACGCAAAACAATGGGCGCTACGAACCGGGTTCTTGTTCCGCAGTTCATGCTGGAGTCATTCTTCTTTGTGTTTGCTTCATTCTCACTTGCTCTCGTAATGACTTATATTGCAGTAGGACCATTCAACACGCTGAGCGGAAAGGATCTTCACCTTGATTTTGTCGGCACACCTTATTTACTGCCATCTATTCTCCTTTTACTTATAGTAGTTGGATTACTTGCTGGAATTTATCCTGCTTTTTACCTCACTTCCTTCAATCCGGTTACTGTTCTTAAGTCACATCAGCACCATCAATCTTCGCGATCTGTTCTAAGAAATACTCTTGTCGTCTTCCAGTTCACCATTTCCCTCGTTCTGATCATCGGCACATTGATCATTTTCAAGCAGGTAGCGTTCATTCAAAATCACCATCTTGGGTTCAACAAAGAAAATGTTATCAGGATACCCCAGACCTTTATTTTGGGAAATAATTATTCCACTTTTAAAAATGATTTGTTGCAGCATTCAGAATTTGTCAGCGCTGGGTATTCATTGTCACTGCCTCCAAACATTGAGTCCACCGGCTTCATTAAAGCGGAAAATTCAGATCAACTCTTAGGTTGCTTTTTTTCGAGTTCCGACTACGATTTAGACCAGACAATGGGTTATGAAATGAAAAGTGGCCGATATTTTTCGAATGAATTTCTGTCTGATTCAAGCGCCGTTGTGATTAACGAAGCCTGCGCCAGTTTATTGGGTTACGAAACGCACGAGGGAAAAAGAATCAAGTTCGGAGGCGATAGGAAGTGGAATGTAATCGGGATTGTGAAAGACTTCAACTTTGCGAGTTTAAAGTCAAGCGTTCAGCCCCTCGTGATATTCCTCAATGTTGAGGTAAGGCGCACCATGGCGGTGCGTCTAACGCCTGGTCATTTGGCTGAAAAGATCCGTCTGGCTGAATCCATCTGGAAAAAGTATGCAAATGGACTGCCTTTTCAATATTCGTTTATCGACGAAGACTTTGATTTGTTGTTCCGGGCTGAGCAGCGCCTGGGTGTTGTTTTCGCTTCTTTCACGGTGATGGCGATATTCATTGCCTGCCTGGGTTTGTTTGGCCTCATCACATTTATCGCGGGTCAGCGCACCAGGGAGATAGGCATAAGAAAAGTGTTGGGCGCCACGCTGGGCCAAATAGCGATATTACTGGTGTCGGACTTAGCGAGGCTTATTCTTATTTCGTTTGTAGTTGCCATTCCACTAGCCTGGTATGGAATGGAGCAATGGCTTCAGTCCTTCGCCTACCGGACCAGTTTCGATCTCAATTCTGTGATCTTTGCAGGCATGGCCGGAATTCTGGCAGCCATTCTTACGGTAAGTTACCGCTCCTTAAAAGCCGCATCGGCGAATCCGGTCGATTCCTTGAGAAGCGAATAATTACGCAGCTGAAATCCTTGAGCCCTTGTTGGTGTTTCCGCTTCAGACCTACACTTCTCCAAATTTTCACCTATGTGGATGTCAATTGCGGGCGATTCTGATAGACCGGATTTACTATCTTTGTTCTTAACCTATAAAGATTTGAAATGCCTGGAAATCGTATTCGTTTGAAGTGGTGGAAAATCATAACCATTGTTTTGTTATACTATACCGTTATCGGGGGATTCCTTTTGCCAGTTCCTCGCATTCCGATTCTCAATGAAAGCATTCGACTTTTCTATTTCCATTTTCCAATGTGGATTGGAATGACTTTACTTTTCACCCTTTCGATAATATCATCAATCAAATATTTGCGTTCACAAAATATTAAAGATGACGATCTTGCAAGTGAATCGGCTAAGGTCGGATTTGTATTTGGCATTTTAGGGTTGTTGACGGGAATGCTTTGGGCAAGATCAACATGGGGGGCATTTTGGACAAGTGACACGAAACTTAACAACACGGCCATTGCACTATTGTTGTATGCAGCCTATTTTGTTCTAAGAGGTTCCCTTCAAGACGAAATCCAAAAGGCAAGGTTAAGTGCTGTTTACAACACCTTTGCGTTTCTTGCCCTCATACCTTTGGTCTTTATTTTGCCAAGAATGAATGATTCACTGCATCCGGGAAATGGAAATAATCCTACTTTTCGGCTTTTTGATACCTCGCATAGTATGAAACTTGTTATATATACAGCCATACTTGCTTTCTGCGGGGTTGGAATGTGGCTGAGAGATATTCTGATCCGAATTAAAACCTTGAGACGATTAGACGATGAAACAAATTAAAATTGTAACAATCAATGACATTCACATTACTTTCACTTAACTCATTTGTCCAAACGGATGCCCCTGTTGAAATGGCGGACATTCTCAGACAAGACGGAAAAATTTATGCAGTAGTGCTGGGATTACTGGTTATTCTGACTGGTCTTATTTTCTTTATTCTACATGTTGAGAGAAAACTAACAAAACTTGAGAATGAGAATAAAATAAACGCGGATTCAAGAGTGTGAAAAAAGTAAGTATTAGAATTTGCCAGGTTGTTGCGCATGCAACCTCAAAAATTTATCGAACCCCTCAAATCCCCGAATCCGACCAAATCCTCTCTCCGCCCTTGTTGGTGACCATCCCGCCAATCAGATTTGTACATTGAATAGTTTCTTTCATTTAATCACTCGTCCCCCTCGCCACTTTGTTGTGGGGTTTGGGGTGAGGAAGCGAACGCGTCAAGTCTGGCGGATTCAGGGAATATTCCACGCAATCACCAGCTGCCCTCGCAATGACGAGACCTTCAACGGGCTGCCCTTGCAATGACGGTGTGCCCCCCTCTCCGTGCAGGAGAGGGACCGGGGGTCAGGAGTGTTCAATTAACGATACTACCCACCCGCAATAGCTCCGATCACCAGAAAGGGCTCTTCTCCCGCGATCACTTTATCGGGTAACCGGGTATCAGGGGAAGCGAGTGAGAGATCTTCTCCACATGCATAGAACCGCAGAAAGGGTCGGCGCTGCTTCGTCACGTGATCGCGAATCGTACCCGCAAGCATGGGATAGCGCTCCTCTATGGCGTCCAAAATGGATTGCACGGTGACTTCCCCGGCAACCGACAGTTGCACCTCAGATCCTACTTTGGCCAGATTGCGCAAATGATAGGGAAGAGCAACGCGAATCATGGGATCGCCTGAACCTCTACGGAGCAAACGGAGGGGAGATTTTGTACGATCGGATTCCAGCTGTCGCCTCCATTGGAGGATGCATACACTTGTCCCCCGGTCGTACCAAAATAGATCCCGCACGGGTCGAGGCTGTCGACGCACATAGCATCCCGAAGGATGTTTACATAGCAATCCTTTTGAGGAAGCCCTTTGGTGAGCGCTTCCCATTCATTTCCGCCTTTTCGGCTGCGATAGACGCGCAACTTTCCTTCCGGCGGAAAATGTTCGGAGTCGCTCTTGATCGGAATCACATACACGGTGTTGGGTTCGTGCGCGTGAACATCTACCACGAAACCAAAATCGGAGGGCAGGTTGCCGCTGATTTCGTACCACGACTCGCCGGCATCGTCGCTCCTCATGACATCCCAGTGCTTTTGCATAAATATCACCTCCGGACGTGAAGGATGTATCGCAATCCGGTGCACACAATGACCTACTTCTGCATGAGGGTCAGGGATGTATAGGGATGACAATCCTTTATTGATCGGCTTCCAGGTTTTACCTCC
>JBGPGZ010000321.1:0-5312 GCA_041484175.1 Cyclobacteriaceae bacterium
CCAATATCATTTTATTGGTTTCATTGACTACCCTGTGTCTTGCCCAACCACCCGTCGATGTAAGGATACGCTTCATGGAACGAGTTTCTTCGATTGCAGGCTGCGAGATGGAGGTTTATGAACTGGTGACGGATACAAGCCGGATACGCAAGTACACGAAATGGATGGAGAACGAACCTGCTCATTGGGCGATCGGGCTTTATGGTGAGGCAAGCCGGATAATGAATGCAAACAGGAAAGGTACAGTGGAGATCACTGCATACTGGGTCGCATTGGTTCCGGGAGGCAATGAGGCTGCAGTCGGTTTTTGCCTCCGCGACAGTTTAGGGATGAAATCATTCCCCCACGCTCCCTATATCAAGCTTGCGCCGGAAGACTGGGCCTTCTCGACGACGTTCCTGCATGAAACCGGACATGTTGTACTCTCGATCCTCAACGGTGGAAAAGAAATTCCAAAGGGAAACCTGTCTTGCATCCCGCATTCAACGGCAGCGTTAACAGATCGGGGAACGGCCTTCGACGAAGGATTTGCAATCCACCTGGAAACCCTGGCGGCACGCTTCAGCCTGGACCCGGTTGTTCGTGAAAGGTATTATCATGAACGGTACCTTTTCGGCATCCCGTCTATCCAAAGCGAATACCACCGACAGGTTGCTGACCTTTTGACTTTTGCTCAAACACGGACGAGATACAGTGATGTGGCAGAAAACAATTTTGCCTTCGGAGCGGCCTTCAAGGGCCCGGACTACCTTCGCGTGCAGCTTGAAAAGAGCAGGGATTTTTCGCTGGCCCGCAGTGCGAACCAACTTCTCCAGTCGGAAGGGTTTTATGCTTCCTTCTTCTACTCTTTCCTGATGCGCGGGAAAACGATCGCGGACGTGGATACCGTGCGGGAGCGGCAAAACAAAACGCTTCGTGCACTGGCCTCAGTTTTCGAATTGTACGCCGTTAGCGCCGAGTCTCCATTTCTTGTCAATTTTGTCGAGTCTTATGCGAAACTGTATCCTGGGGATGCACCGGATGTGATGGATGTTTTTCTTGAATTGAGTCACGGGGTATTTGTTGATCCGCAGGCAGCCGCCCTGTGGCGAGATCATTATCTTGGATCGCTTTCCCTGGATATGGCGGAGCGCAACAACCGCAAGATTGCAGATGCATTGAGTCGGTGGCGCAATAGTGGTTTGAAGGATATGAAGATTCTATCTTCTCTTCTCGGGCCGCAGATCCGCTGTGTTGTACCGGTGGATTCAGTAAAGCTTGTTGCTTCTGGCGAAACGGCACCGGTGTCGTTTGATGTCAATACCGTGGAAGAAGGAATTATGCGCATGATTCCCCAAATAACAGATCGGGAAGTGCACCGATGGCTTGTGGAAAGAGGAACGATTCCTTTTCGGGACGCTGCTGATTTTAGGAATCGGTCCGGATTGGGGGGAGCCGTTCTAAACTACCTGACGTTCTGATTCGTTGAAGGAGTTCATCGAGAAAACAACATGAAAGAACCATCGGAAAGTCAACCTCGGATAACCGAACGAAATAAAGATTTAGAAAATTTAGCGCGACTGCCGCGACTTAACCTGTCTGGCTACTATTAACTTCCATCGTTGCCCTGAGTCTTGTCCACCGTGAATTCCATTTGGACACTTGACCATGTAACCAGGAATAGAGCAACCAGTTCAGCAATGGTTCTCATGATGTGAAATGACCACCAACTGTCACGAAACTCCATCCAATTGTTCGGCATCGTGTCCGCTGTCCACGACATTACAATATTGTCTATTGGCAGGTTGCCGAATTTTGTAATAATTATGCAAGTAATAAAACAGAGCGCTGCGATCATTAAACAAATGGAAATGATCTTGTTCTTTCTTTGAATATATGCGGAGATGACAGTTATGAATGTTGCAACGACCACGAGGGAAATCATCAATGCCTTCAATGACCGGATGGTATTTTGTTGTTGTTCCAGATAAGTTAATTGGGATAAATGCAAAGGATTAAACCCGAACCAAATTCCAAGACTTATACCGGCGAGCAGCGCGGCTAATATGATATTTGTAAACCGAAATATTGAGGTTGTCATAAGTTGGTTGGTAGTTCGATAAGAATTAATTTCATCCCATAAGTGACTGAGTAAATTACTCAAAAGGGAGATCTGATCTTGGTTTTTGCTGTTATTTATTAAACAACCAATGCAATCAAAACTCGACAATGTAGATGACTATCTAAAGACTGTTCCGGAAGACCGGAGGAAAGCTTTGATACTCTTGAGGGACCTATGCGTCGGCAGCCTGACCGGTTTTGAAGAGACTATGGCCCTCCTACAAGAGAAACGGCGTGGTGGAAGTGTCGTTCATGAGTCGGAAAAATTTTATCGGTTTTTATATCTTGCGAAAGGATGTTTTGGACAAATACCGCGACAAAATGAAAGGAATAAGCATTGGAAAAGGATGCATCCGGTACACAAAAGATAAATTTCGAAACCGTTCAACAATTATTGATGGGAACGGTGAAATCAAAGGGCCGGATCTGTTAGGAATTTAGAATACATAATCAGGAGCTATATGAAAAGAAGAACATTTATTGCAAACGCAGGCCTGGCCGCAGCTGCGATCGGCCTGGCGGTGACAGAAGCGCGGCTGATGCCGAAAGAAAATAGGCTCCCCCGGTGGAAGGGGTTTAATTTGCTGGACTTTTTCTCACCCGATCCTGCTAATGCAAGACCGGTCACAACCGAAGACCACTTTCGATGGATGCAGGACTGGGGTTTTGACTTTGTCAGGATCCCCATGGCCTATCCCTCTTATCTTGACATCGATCGCAAAAAGAATATTACCCCTGAAGATGTTTATAAGATCAACACCAGGGCCGTTGACAACATCGATGCCCTGGTGACGATGGCATTGAAATACAATATGCACGTGTGCCTGAATCTTCACCGGGCCCCCGGATATTGCGTCAATGCAGGTTTTTATGAGCCCTATAATTTATGGACCGACCAGGAGGCTTTGAATGCCTTTTGTTTCCACTGGAACCTATGGGCGAAGCGTTACAAGAATGTGGCGTGGACAAAGATAAGTATTGACCTGGTGAATGAGCCCAGCATGCGCGAAGACATGAATGACCAGCATTCAAAAAGAAGTGCGGTTCCAGGGAATATTTATCGCAAGGTGGCGATGGCAGCAGCCGAGGCCATCCGAAAAGAAAACCCGGAGCGCATCATTATAGCCGATGGTAATAATGTGGGCAATACCGTGATTCCTGAACTCACCGATCTGGATATTGCCCAGAGTTGCCGCGGGTATAACCCGGGGAGTATTTCACATTATAAGGCGCCGTGGGCAAACAAAGATCCTGATCATCTTCCTGAACCGAAGTGGCCCGGACAGGTTGGTGATAAGTATTTGAGCCGCGCTTTACTCGAAGAATACTACAAACCGTGGATTGCTCTTTCCGAGCAGGGCGTTGGTGTGCATTGCGGTGAATGTGGCTGCTGGAATAAGACTCCGCATGCCGTGTTCCTTGCCTGGTTCAGCGATGTTCTTGGTATTTTGGGTGAACATAAGATCGGTTTTGCTCTCTGGGAATTCAGAGGCTCTTTTGGGGTCCTGGATTCCGAACGCGAAGATGTAGCTTACGAAGACTGGCACGGACACAAACTCGACAGGAAACTGCTGGAATTATTAAAGAAGTCCTGATTTGAGTGACTCGCTTTTATCCTGAAAGGCGGGCAGGTTGGTGGCAAAAGGAGCGGTATTACACCACAAAGTATCCTGATAAGCAGGGCCTATGTTTTTATGATAATAGTCTTCAGGTAAGTTCAGGACTGAAGTCCATCTGAGATCGTTCACCAATAACCCCGGCCTTAAGGCCGGGGGTTAAATGCAAGAATATTAATAAGGGCTTTAGCCCTGATAGACGAACGCTGGTTAATTACTCCTCTTGAGAGGATTAGCAGAGAACTAAGCATCTGGAATGAGTTATATAGGAGACATGAAGACACCAGGAAAGACTAATTGACGCTATAAAGAGGTTAAGAACCGGATTTTTCAATGAATAAGAACTGCATGACAACAAAGACTGATGATGAGGATTCTTCAAGGAGGAATTTTATCAGGAAAAGCGTGGCAGTGGGGATGGGGATAACACTGAACAGCATCGATGTCAGCGAATCGGTGGGCCATGAAGACGGCAAGGAGAAAGTGGATTTGAGCGATAAGGCCAAAAAGCTGATGGCGCTTTTTAATCTGAAGTATCCAATCTTTCAAGCGGCTCCGGGAGGAGATGCGTTGGCAATTGCCGTTTCCAACGCCGGCGCCATGGGTGCGATGGCGCTTACATCCTCTACCCCCGAGGATGCCTATCGCAGGGTAACCAGCGTAAAAGAAGCTACGCACGGTAATTTTTATGTCAATTATATATTGCATTTCGATCCGTCATCGCTTGATAAGGCGCTGGAGGCAGGAGCTCCCACGGTGCAGTTTTCCTGGGGCATTCCGGATAAGACCATGGTTTCAAAGATCCGTGCGGCCAATGCAAAATTAGGTATTCAGGTTGCCAGCAAAGACGGTGCTAAGGCTGCCGTCGATCTCAATCCCGATTTTCTTATTTGCCAGGGAGTCGAGGCGGGAGGACATGTTCAGGCCAATGATCCGCTTATGGGAACGTTGGGGGATGTGCTGGAAGTAGCAAAGAACATTCCAGTCCTGGCAGCCGGTGGAATTGCAACAGGCCAGGGTATTCGAACAGCACTAAAAGCCGGAGCATCCGGCGCCGTACTTGGCACACGGCTTATTGCAACGCAAGAAAGTGAGATTCACAGTGAATACAAGAATGCCCTTGTCAAGGCCGGTGACAACAGCACGGTCTTTACAATTTGTTTTGATAAGGGATGGCCCGCGTTGCATCGTGTGTTAAAGAACAATACTTTTCAACGCTGGGAATCCGCAGGCTGTCCGCTGCCTGGAAGGCGACCCGGTGAGAATGACATCGTTGCGATCAGACCCAACGGTACGAATGTGGAGCGATATTCTGTTCAACCACCGTTGGAAGGATTTCGAGGAGAAATCACGGAACTGGCAATGTATGCCGGGCAGGGCGTAAAGAATATCAAGGACCTACCCTCAGCCGGTGATCTGATCCTTCGGCTTTGGAAGGAATTTGAAAATAAATAAATTATATTGACAAGGGCAAAGACAGGAGGCAAACGGCAGTAAGCAAATGGCAGTAGGCAAATGGCAGTAGGCAAATGGCAGTAGGCAAATGGCAGTAGGCAAATGGCAGTAGGCAAATGGCAGTAGGCAAATGGCAGTAAG
>JBGPGZ010000322.1:0-5299 GCA_041484175.1 Cyclobacteriaceae bacterium
GCCGTACTCATTGCCATCACGATATACAGAATGCCCATAACGCTGGCGTTGCTGGTAACGGGTCACGGTGTTCTGTATGGTCTGTTTCCTATTTGCTGGATCGTCATTGCGGCTGTTTTTTTATTCAATTTGACGGTGGAAAGCGGACAGTTTGAGATCATCCGGCATTGGATGGCGTCCATTACGTCGGACCGGAGACTGCAAGCATTGTTAATTGCCTTTTCTTTTGGCTCTTTTTTGGAAGGTACTGCGGGCTTTGGTGCGCCGGTGGCAATCACCGCAGCCATGCTGATCGGTTTGGGTTTCAATCCATTGTATGCCGCCGGATTATGCCTGATTGCAAATACAGCACCGGTCGCATTTGGCGCAGTCGGTATTCCCATCACCGTAGCGTCCCAGGTCTCGGGCATTCCGGAGATGGCCATTTCCAAAATGGTTGGGAGAACGCTCCCGATTATGTCGATCATGCTTCCCTTTTATTTGGTGTTGTTAATGGCTGGCTTCAAAAAAGCAATGGAAGTATTGCCGGCAATCCTCGTCTCCGGCGTTTCTTTCGCCTTCCTGCAATGGTTGTCTTCCAATTACCTGGGTCCTGCCCTTCCTGATGTAATCGCGGGTATTGGTTCCATCGTTAGCCTCATCATTCTTCTGAAATTCTGGAAGCCAAAAACCATTTGGAGATTCAACAATGAAGTGGCCCCGACCCTTCATACGGATATCAATTATTCAGCCGCGCAGATTATCAAAGCCTGGTCTCCCTTTATATTGTTGACGGTGATGGTCATTGCCTGGGGAATTAAGCCGATCAAAGAAGCGCTCAATGTTTTAGGACTCGTTCAATTTGAAATTCCGGGTCTTCACAATGTCATTGGCGACAGGAATGGCAATGTGTTGCCAGGCATTTTTAAATTTAACTATTTGTCGGCGTCGGGAACAGCCATATTCATTTCATGCATGATTGCCATACCCTTAATCGGCGTGAAGTTTACGGATGGCATAAGAATACTTCGTTCAACACTTAAACAGCTGCGATTCGCCATTATTACGGTGGCAACTGTTTTAGGCTTTGCTTATCTTGTAAACGGTTCAGGTATTACACTAACGATGGCAGTAGCTTTGGCCAATACCGGTTTTTTGTTTCCATTTTTTTCGCCGCTGCTTGGTTGGTTAGGTGTATTTATTACGGGTTCTGATACTTCTGGTAATGCTTTGTTTGCAAAACTTCAATACGAAACAGCCAGTGCGATCGGAGTTGATCCCGTCGTGACAGTCGCAGCCAATGCGTCCGGTGGTGTGGTTGGCAAAATGATATCGCCGCAGTCAATTGCTATTGCGGCAGCCGCCGGGCAGTTGGTGGGAAGAGAATCTGACCTATTCCGTTTTACCGTGAAGCACAGCTTCCTTATGCTGATTTTTATCAGCTGCATCGTATTGGCCCAGGCGTATTTGTTTCAGTGGGTGATCCCGGAATATCAAATGCTGGATGCCAAAAAAATCATTCCGGCTCCAGTTGTTACGTACGGTTATACCTATCTATTCCTGTTGGCGGTGATACTGGCTATCCTGTTTGTGGGTGTTAGGACAGCAAACAAAACAAACAATAAAGTCTTGGTGTGAACCCGGAATCAAAATCAATAAATAATGATAACCTGATCGGGACATGACCGTCGGACTATTCATACCGTGTTATGTAAACCAATTCTATCCCAGTGCGGCGATCGCTACGTTGCAGTTGCTGCAAAAATTGGGTGTGGAAGTTGTATATCCGCCCCGACAGACGTGTTGTGGCCAGCCAATGTCAAATTCAGGATTTGAACATCTCGCTCATGGTTGCGATGATCTTTTTATAGAAAACTTTTCCGCGTTCGGCTATATCGTAGCCCCATCTGCCAGTTGTGTGTTACACGTGAAGGAGCATCTTACTTCTGCGAAATATCCGGATCTGGTAGCCGGGGTCCGCGCAAAAGTGTATGAATTGGTGGAGTTTTTAACGGATATACTAAAAGTGCAGAAATTAAATGCCCGGTTTCCCCATAAGGTCGGGATACACCAAAGTTGCCATGGCCTCCGAGGCCTGCATTTGGCGCAAATGAGCGAACTGAATGCTCCTCCTTTCTCCAAACCGGAACACTTGTTAAATATGGTGGAGGGGTTGGAACTTATTGTACTCGATCGCAAGGATGAATGCTGCGGGTTCGGTGGAACATTTTGCATGACAGAAGAAGCGGTTTCAGTAAAAATGGGAAAAGACCGCGTCACAGACCATCTGAAAAACGGGGCAGAATATATAACCTCGTCAGACCTTTCTTGCCTGATGCACCTGGAAGGGATCCTTCACCGGAATAAGGCCAACGTCAGCGTAATACACATCGCCGAAATATTAAATTCCTACGTATGATGCAAAGCGGTGCAAAAGATCATGCGACCTTATCGGCTGAATTCAACAAGGACGAAGAGCGCGTAAACTGGCACGACGAATCCCTTTGGTGGATAAGGCAGAAACGGGACAATGCGTCAAAGGAAATTCCCGAATGGGAGGCGCTGCGCGAGGCGGCTTCCATGATCAAAAGCAACGTGCTTTCCAACCTTCATGCCTATCTTCTGCAGTTTGAAGCAAATCTGCAAAAGAATGGTATTCAGGTGCACTGGGCATCGGATGCCGAAGAGCACAATGCCATTGTGTATTCGATCATGAAAGAAAAGGGAATAAAGCAAATGGTTAAAAGCAAATCCATGCTGACGGAAGAATGCCATTTAAACGAATACCTTGAAGAACATGGGGTTGACGTGATCAACTCGGATCTGGGAGAATACATTCAGCAGCTGGACAAGGAGCCGCCCAGTCACATCGTGTTGCCTTGCATTCACAAAAAGAAAGAGGAGATTGGTGAGCTGTTTCACGAGCACCTGGGCACTGAAAAAGGATTATCAGATCCCACCTTATTGACCAGGGCCGCCCGCAAGCATTTGCGCAATGTGTTTCTTACCCGTCGTGTTGCCCTTACAGGCGTTAATTTTGCGGTTGCAGAAACCGGAGATTTTGTCGTTTGCACCAACGAAGGGAATTCCGATATGGGGGTTCATTTGTCGGATGTACATATCGCGTCCATGGGTATCGAAAAGATTATCCCGCAAAAGAAACACCTGGGTATTTTCTTGAGATTGCTGGCAAGGACTGCCACCGGACAACCCATTACCATTTATTCAAGTCACTATAAGAAACCACGCCCGGGTCAGGAAATGCACGTGGTACTGGTGGACTACGGAAGAAGCCGTCAGTTGGGCCGCGTTGATTTCCGGGATTCCCTCAAGTGCATCAAGTGCGGTGGCTGTATGAATACCTGCCCCGTGTACAGGAAAACCGGGGGACTCAGCTATCACAACACGATTACGGGGCCGATCGGGGCCATCCTTGCTCCGAATCTAGATATGAAAAAACACGCCGACCTGCCGTTTGCCTCCACGCTCTGCGGATCGTGCTCGAATGTTTGCCCCGTCAAGATCGACATCCACAATCAGCTTTATAAATGGCGCCAGGTGATTGTCAAAGAAGGTTATGCGCCGAACTCAAAAACGGTGGGCATGAAGGCGATGGCCCGGACGTTGTCATCGCCCGCTATTTTCAAAAGGGCGGGAAAAGCGGGTCGATGGGTCTTAAGAAATATACCCTCTTTGTTGAGCAATCGATTTAATCCGTGGTTTAAGCAACGTGAAATGCCGGAAGCACCGAAGGAATCGTTTGGGGAATGGTACGCGAAAAAGGACCGCTGATGGCGCTGATTACACTATGAATAGCAGAGAAAAGATATTGGATGCCGTTTTAAAAAATCAACCTTCCTTGTCGCCGTTGCCATCGATGGACGGATTTAAGGGCGAATATCGCGGTCTTGTTGAGAAGTATGCCGATACTTTCAGGGGAATTGGCGGTAAAGTATTTTTAGTCGATGATATGAATGCCGTTAAAACGTTGGTCAGCGAACAGTATGATGTCAGTAAACGCATCGTCACCACCTTGACCGGTTTAAGCAACAGTTTTGAAATGTACTCGGCTGAGGCTGACCCTCATTCTTTTGAGGATGTTGAATTGGCATTGATCGAAGCGCATTTTGTTGTAGCTGAAAATGGAGCGACCTGGTTGACGGAGGAACGGATGGGGCACCGCATTTTGCCCTACATTTGCCAGCATCTGGCCGTTGTCGTAAAAGCGGAAAATATTCTCCCTACCCTGCATGAAGCATATACCGAGATTGGCGAAGGTCAATACGGTTTCGGTGCGTTCATCAGCGGCCCCTCTAAAACTGCTGATATTGAGCAAGCACTTGTTATGGGTGCCCACGGCCCGATATCAATGACGGTGTTTATCATACAATGACGCAATGATTGATAACAACATCCGGATCCGCGGCGATCTGAAAGAACGTTATCAGGACGTCTATACCGCCGAAGTGCTTTCGGTGCTCTCATCGCTTGCTCCTTTCAATTCCACGATTAAAGAAGTGATGGCCGCCCGGATCAAAAGAAGGGCGGACCGTCGAAAAAATAAGGAGCGGATAAAGTTTCTTAATCCGGAAAGTAATATTCCGGGAACATTCATAAAAGTTCAGGACGCACGGGAGGGAAAATTTGAAGGGTCATTGATACCGCACGATCTCCAACGACAATGGATACAGGGCACCGGTCCCGCCGCAAAACCAAATGCTTCTGTTGAAAGCAGCATTCGAAATGTGGCTTATGGGTTGCTTTCCGGCGCTGATGGATGGATGTTCGATGGTGAGGACGCCCTCGGACAAATTGCCAGCATGTCGCTTGACAACCAGCGCAACCTTAAACTGGCGATCCGGAAAGATCCGGCATTCATGATAGTGGCGGAGCAGGTAGCAGCTGAAATGAACCGCTGGTCGATGAGTTTTTTTGGCCATAACATCATCCGCGATTGGAAAGACCAACTGAATTTTACAGCAAAAATATTCCGCGCACGCGGCCTTCATCTCGACGACCGTCATATCCGCGATGCGAAGGGTGTTGGGATGGCTGCATCTGTGGTTGATGTAACGCTGTACGTGGTGAACAATTACAAAGTGTTGCAAGCGGCGGGATCATCCATCGTGTTATATCTCCCCAAAATCCAGACAGCCGAAGAGGCGGCCGTTTGGAACGAACTGCTGGAGGCGCTTGAGAATCAGATCGGGTTGACGGCGGGAACCATTAAAGTATATGTGCTGGTGGAGCAGCTCGAAGCAACGTATCAGTTGATGGAGATCCGCGCCGCGCTTGGAAGACATTTTGTAGGATACAATAC